>CAMCQD010000134.1 GCA_945876925.1 uncultured Dermatophilus sp. | reverse complement strand
CCAGCCGGGTATAGGTCTTGATGAGCTCGTCGGCGTTGTCCGTGGCCGACTTCATCGCCCGCTGCCTGCTGGCCAGCTCCGAGGCAGCCGCCTGCAGCAGGCAGTTGTGGACGCGATGGCGCACGTACTGCGGCAGGACCGCGTCGAGCACCTCGGCGGGACTCGGCTCGAACTCGAACAGCGGGTGCATCTTCCCGGACTCCTCCGCCCGGTCGACGACCGCCAGCGGCAGCACCCGGCGGGCGATGACCTCCTGGGTCACCATGGTGAGGAACCGGGTGTACACCACGTGAACCTCGTCGAACGGCTCATCCTCGTCGAGGAAGCCGTCGAGCAGCTCATCGGCGATCTCGACGGCGACCTGGTAGGTGGGGGCGTCGGTATGCCCCTCCCAGGAGCGCCGGAACGGCTTATCCCGGAAGGTGAAGTAGTGCACCGACTTGCGTCCGTACAGGTACACCACCGGCTCGATGCCGTTCGCCTTGCAGCGTTCCAGCAGGCGCTCGGTGGCCTTGAGGACGTTGGCCGAGTAGGCCCCCGCCAGCCCGCGGTCACTGGTCACCACGACGATCGCGGCGCGCTTGGGGTGATCCGCCGACCGGGTGAGCGGGTGCTCGACATCCGAGTGGAGCATGACGGCGCTCAGGGCGCTGGTGATCGCCTCGGCATACGGGGTGGTGCCCTCGACGCTGCGCCGGGCCCTGCCCAGCCGTGACGAGGCCATCAGCTCCATGGCCTTGGTGATCTTCTTCGTGGCCGTCACGGAGCGGATGCGATGCCGGTACTCCCGGATCTGCGCTCCCATACTTGTCCGCCTCTCTGCAGGGTGGGGGATCGACGCGGGCCGGATCAGCCGCGGACGATCGTCTCCTGTTCGATGTCGTGGTCAGCCAGGGCGTCAACCTCGGGCTGCTCGCTGCCGGGCTGGATCTCGCCGCTGCCGGGCACGAAGCTGGCAGTGAAGTCCGCCACTGCCGCGTCGAGGGCGTCCAGCGCGCCGGCTTCGAGCTTGCCGGACTCGCGGATGCCGTCCAGCAGCGGCTGCTGCTCGCGGTGCAGGTACTCCAGGAATTCAGCCTCGAACCGGCGCACATCGGAAACGGCGATCGGGTCGAGCTTGCCCGTGGTACCCGCCCAGACGGCGACCACCTGGTCCTCGACCGCCATCGGGGAGCTCTGCGGCTGCTTGAGCAGCTCGACCAGCCGGGCACCGCGGTCGAGCTGGGCGCGGGAGGCCGCGTCCAGGTCGGAGGCGAACATCGCGAACGCCTCCATCGCGCGGAACTGCGCCAGGTCGATCTTCAGCCGGCCGGCCACCGCCTTCATCGCCTTGATCTGGGCTGAGCCACCGACCCGGGACACCGACACGCCGACGTCGATCGCCGGGCGGACGTTGGAGTTGAACAGGTCGGATTGCAGGTAGATCTGGCCGTCGGTGATGGAGATGACATTGGTCGGGATATACGCCGAGACGTCACCGGCCTTGGTCTCGATGATCGGCAGGCCGGTCATCGAACCCGCCCCCAGGTCGTCGGACAGCTTGGCGCAGCGCTCGAGCAGCCGGGAGTGCAGGTAGAACACATCGCCGGGGTAGGCCTCCCGGCCCGGCGGGCGGCGCAGCAGCAGCGACACGGCCCGGTAGGCCTCGGCCTGCTTGGACAGGTCGTCGAACACGATGAGCACGTGCTTGCCCTGGTACATCCAGTGCTGGCCGATGGCCGAGCCGGTGTAGGGGGCCAGGTACTTGAAGCCGGCCGAGTCAGACGCCGGGGCGGCCACGATGGTGGTGTACTCCAGCGCGCCGGCGTCCTCGAGGGTGCCGCGCACGGAGGCGATGGTCGAGCCCTTCTGGCCGATCGCCACGTAGATGCAGCGCACCTGCTTGGTCGGGTCGCCCGATTCCCAGTTTGGCTTCTGGTTGAGGATGGTGTCGACCGCGACGGTGGTCTTACCGGTCTGACGGTCGCCGATGATGAGCTGGCGCTGGCCGCGGCCGATCGGGATCATCGAGTCGATGGCCTTGATGCCGGTCTGCAGCGGCTCGTGCACGCTCTTACGCGACATCACGTTGGGGGCCTGCAGCTCCAGCTCGCGGCGCCCCTCGGCCTTGATCGCGCCCAGGCCGTCGATGGGCTGGCCCAGCGGGTCGACCACGCGGCCCAGGTAGCCATCGCCCACCGGCACCGAGAGCACCTCGCCGGTGCGGGTGACCGATTGCCCCTCCTCGATGCCGCTGAAATCGCCGAGGATGACCGTGCCGATCTCGTGCCGGTCGAGGTTGAGGGCGATCCCCAGCGTGCCGTCGGCGAAGCGCAGCAGCTCATTGGTCATCGCCGAAGGCAGGCCCTCGACGTGGGCGATGCCGTCGCTGGCGTCGGTGACCCGGCCGACCTCTTCGCGGGAGGCGGTGTCTGACTCATAGGACTGGACGAACTGATCCAGGGCGTCCCGGATCTCCTCGGGCCGGATTGTGAGCTCCGCCATTGTCTACATCTCTCTCCTCATCGGCGGCCGCTACGCGACCGGGGGCTTTCGTGCCGGGGATCCGGCGGGTTGTCGTGCCCGGGCCACGCCCGGGCACCCAGGCAGGTCAGACCCTCCCCAGCTCGCGGCCGGCCTGGGCCAGGCGCCGTTCGATCGACGCGTCGATCACCTCGTCGCCAACCAGCACCCGCAATCCGCCGACCAGCGCCGGGTCCACCTGCGTGCTGACGAAGATGTCGCGTCCGTACAGCCGGGACAGCCCGTCGGTGAGCCGGATGACCTGCTCCGCGCTCAGCGGCCGGGCGCTGGTGACCCGCGCGGTGACCTTCTCGCGGCGCCGGGCGGCCAGGGCGAGAATGCGCCAGATCACGGCGGAGAAGCGGCGCCCGCGGGCGTTGATCACCGGCCGGATCGCCAGCGTCAGCGTGTCCGGGAGCACCTTGCCCTCTAGCAGGCTGGTGACCAGCCGGACCTTGGCCTGCAAGGACACCTCCGGGCGGTACAGCGCCTCCCGCACTCCGGGGTCGGCGCCGAGCTTCTCCTCCACTTCGATGAGCTCACGCTCGACCTGGTCGAGGAGGCCGTCGGCCTGCGCCGCGGCGAGGATGAGGTCGTGCCCGCAGCGCTCCAGGGCGTGGTAAAGGTCGCGGTCCACCCGCCAGCGGCCCGACACCGCCGCCTCGACCAGTTGCAGGGCCGGTTCCGAGATGCGCCCGGCCAGCAGCCGCCGGGCCAGGGCGCGCTTGGGCCAGGCATCCCGGGACTTGTCGCCCAGGGCCTGGCACAGGTGGCTGTTCCCGGCGAGCGTCTCGCTCACCGAGTACAGCTCGGCGGCCAGGGCACGCCGGTCAATGGCTGGGTCTGCCTCGAGCCCGGCCAGGGCCTCCAGCGTGGCGGTCCACGACGCGCGGGACGCTCCCTCCAGCGTCATCGGGAACGAGCCCCCTGCTCGTTATTCAGCTCGCGCTGCAGCGTGCCGTCCTCGAGCTCGGCGAGGAAACGCTCGACGATGCCGCTCTGGCGGACCTCGCTCTCCTGCGATTCCCCGACGATCCGGCTGGCCAGATCCGTGGAGATCCGGCCCACGTCGGATTTGAGCTGAACGAACGCCGTATCCCGGTCGACCTGGATCTGCCGCTGGGCGGCCTCGATGATCCGCTGGGCCTCCTCGGCCGCGGTCTGGCGCATATCGGCCACGATCCGGGCGGCATCCTGACGGGCTTCCTCGCGGACGCGATTGGCTTCCAGCCGGATCTCCTCGAGTTTGGCTTCGTACTGCGCCTTGAGTTCTTCTGCCTCGGCGAGTGCCTTCTCGGCGCGGCTCATGTCGCCCTCAATAGCCTCGACCCGCTCGACATACGCGTTTTCCAGGCGCGGCACGACGAACTTGCAGATGAGGAAGAAGAAGACGGCGAAGAGAACCAGGCCGAAGATGAGTTCGCCGGTGTGCGGGAAAATGGGCAGGCTGTGACCGTCATTACCGCCGCCGCCAGCTGAGGCGGGTGCGGCTGCGGCGATCGCCGCCAGACTGAACTGCACGGGTACTCCTTGGACCAGGTCTCCCCCGGTTCACCTCGGCCGGGATAGCCAAGGTCCCGGGGAACGTCGGGGGCAGGTGGGTGAGGCCGGGAATGACCGGCACGACGCCCGGAAACACCGCCTGCGGATATTCACCGGCGCTCCGGCGTCGCCTTGCCGATCCTCCGTCACTAGACGATGAAGGCGAGCACGAAGCCCAGGATCGCCAGGGCTTCCGCGACGGCGAAGCCCAGGATCGCCAGCGGCTGCAGGGCTCCCCGGGCCTCCGGCTGACGGGCCACGCCGTTGATGAGCGCGGAGAAGATCATGCCGATGGCGAGGGCCGGGCCGAGGGTCGCGATGCCGTAGCCGATCATGTTCATGAGATGCGTTGTCCTTTTCTCAGGTTGAGCCGCCCGTGAGGCCGGACGACACGTGGTGAGGATCTTCGGGCTATGCAGTTGTCAGTCCGGGGAGGCCGGAAGCTCCGGTTGGCCCCTGCTTAGTGCTCTTCCAGCGAGGAGGAGATGTAGGAAGCCGTCAGCAGCGTGAACACATATGCCTGCAGCACCTGGATGAGGATCTCGAACACCGTCATCACGACGCCCCCGGCCAGGGCGCTGACGCCGGCGACCTTGAGGAACGGACCGCCGTGCAGGAGCATGTACTCGCCGCCGAGAATGAACAGCACGAGCACCATGTGACCGGCGAACATATTGCCGAACAGACGCAAGGTGAGCGTGAGCGGCTGCACGAAGAATTTGGTGACAGCCTCGATGAGCAGGATGAACGGAGCCACCGCCCCGGGGATGCCCGAGGGAACCATCGACTTGATGTATCCCAGCGCCCCGTGCTGGCGGAAACCGACGTAGTGGTAGGTCAGGTAGACCACGAGGACCAGCGCGATCGGGAAGCCGATCCGGGCGGTAGGCGGGCTCTGGAACGGCGGGATGACGCCGGCCAGGTTATTCGCCAGCAAGAACGTGAACAGCCCGAACAGAAGCGGCAGGAACGGCCGGAAGTGCCTGGAGCCGATCATGTCCCGGCCGATGTCGTTCCGCACGAACGTGAAGATGTACTCCACGAGGTGCTGGCCCCGGGTCGGCACCGCGGCCGCGTTGCGGGTCAGGGCGAGCAGCGCCACGGCCATGAGCGCCGTGATGATGAGTGACACGCCCATCGGGCGGGTGAACGCCCAGGCGCCGGAACCGGACAGGGGCTGCCAGAAATCGGCGGGAGCGGGCCCGGTGAACGAATCGCCGGCCGCTGCCCGCACCGACCCGCTCAAGGCCAGGGCCGCACTGGTGACACTCACGAATTACTCCTCATGGTGTGTGACGAGCTGGCAACCCGGCAGTCCCCGCGTCCTGCCGGGTTGCCACCTTCGACGCGAACTACGCAGCCGCACCTGAACGCGCCCCGGAACGCATCCAGCGGACGCTGCCCCCGCGATGGTCCCGGGCGTCTCCGATGCGGCTGCGAAGAGGCTCGGCGATCCGGAATTCACTTTCTACCGTACCGGAGCCAGACGAGATAGAGGGACAAAGCCATTCCCGCAAGCGTGCCGAGCGCCACTCCGAAGGAGGTCCCCAGCCACCGATCGGCCAGGTGCCCGAGGAAGCCGTACGTCAGTGGCCCGGCGATGAGATACGCCACCAGGGCGGTGG
>CAMCQD010000133.1 GCA_945876925.1 uncultured Dermatophilus sp. | reverse complement strand
TGCCGGGATACACCACGATGCTGCGCGGCCGCCACGTCGCCGAGGCATCCGAGGTGAGGTAGGCGCGCGCGGCACGGTACCCGTCGTCGGAAGACCACTGCGCGGCCAGGAAGCCCAGCACGATCTGCTCGGGCGTGGCCCCCTCGCGGGGAACCTCGAAATCAAGCTGGATCGGCGGCGCCTGCGGGGTGCCCACCGCCAGGCCCTGCTCCACCGGGCTCGTGGTCGGCAGGCCGCACGCGGCCAGCAGCGACGCCGAGAGGGCCACGGCCAGCAGCGTGGAGGGCCGTGGCCGCCTGACAGGCAGCCGGCGCATCAGCCGCCGGCCTCCACGTTCTCACCGGTGACCGGAACCGCGCGCGCCCCCGGCCCGTCGGGGCGGATGATCGGCAGCGGGCCGGTGTCGTGGATGCTGGGCTGCTCCAGGCCGTCGGCCAGCGCCAGCGGGGACTCCACGATCGCGGTGGCGGAGGTGCGCGGCAGGGTGAGCCTGAACCGTGCTCCCTCCCCGGGCACGCCCCACGCCTGCAGCCAGCCACGATGCAGCCGGGCGTCCTCAAGCGCGATGGACAGCCCCAGGCCGGTGCCGCCGGTGGTGCGGTTACGGGAGGGATCAGCCCGCCAGAACCGGTTGAAGACCAGGGCCGACTGCCCCGGCTCCAGGCCGATGCCGTGGTCCCGCACCGCGATCGCGATGGCCTCGGCGTTACCGCCGAGCTCGATCTGGACCGGCCGGCCCTCACCGTGCTCCAGGGCATTGACCAGCAGGTTGCGCAGGATGCGCTCGATCCGCCGGGCATCCACCTCGGCGATGAACGGCCCGCCCCCGCAGTCGATCACGGTGACCTCGCTGCCCTTGGCCTGGGCGAGCGGGACGGCGGCCTCGATCACCCGCTCGATGATCGGGCGCAGATCCTGGCGCTCGGCCTCCACCTCGACGCTGCCGGCGTCGTGACGGCTGATCTCCAGCAGGCCGCTGAGCATCTCGTCGAACCGGCCGACATCGGTATGCAGCAGCTCAGCCGAGCGGGCGCTAGTCGGCGAGAACGCCGACCGGTCGGTGTACAGCATCTCGGTGGCCATCTGGATGGTGGTCAACGGGGTGCGCAGCTCATGGCTCACATCCGAGACGAACCGCTGCTGCACCTGGGAAACCTCCTCCAGGCGGCGGATCTGCGCCTGGAGGTTGTCGGCCATGGTGTTGAACGCGGCCGACAACCGGGCCAGGTCATCCTCGCCGCGCAGCTGCATCCGCTCCCCCAGCTGTCCCTTGGACAGCCGCTCGGCCACCACCGCCGCCTCCCGCACCGGGTCGATCACCAGGCGCGTCACGGCCAGGGAGACCAGGCCGATGAGCGCGGTCAGCAGCAGCCCGCCCAGGAGGTAGGTGCGCAGCATGAGGGACATCGTGCCGGCTTCCCGGTCGAGGGGATACACGAAATACAGCTCATGCGGGCCGGCATCGGGGATCTGGATCTGCTGGCCGACCACCACCGCCGACGCGGCCTCGACCTGAGCGTCAGCCAGCGGGACGATCTGGACCTGCTGATGGGCCGGATCGGCGGCGACCGCCTCGCGCAGCGAGCTGGGCAGCATATCGGCCCCGAACCCGGTCCACATGTTCGGGATCCGGCTAGGCCCGGCGGCCCCGCCCGCGGCAGCGGTGAGGATCACCTGCCGGGACTGATCAGGGGTGTGGGAGGCCTGCTGCTGCATGAGGTCGTACGTGAGCTGGCGCACGCTCTCGGCATCGGACCGGTCGGTGGAATCCAGATGCTGCTGCATGCTGGCGGCGCGGAACGCCGCATCCTCCTGGGCCGTCTCGACCTTGCCCTCGACCAGCGCGGCCGCCGTGCGGCTGTAGGAGAACGACTGCAGCAGCACGGTGATGACCGCGCCGAGGACGACCGTGATGGCCAGGGTCCGGAATTGCAGGCTGGTCCGCCACAGGCGGCCCCACCAGCGTTCGATCTCGCCGAGGCGTGCCCGGATGCGCCCGCCCCGGCGGCGCTGCCCGCCGGGACGGACAGCGCCCGGCGGGGAATCACCCGATGTCATGGATCAGGCCGGCCCGGCCTTGTACCCCACCCCGCGCACGGTGAGCACGATCTGCGGATGCTCCGGGTCGTCCTCGATCTTGCCGCGCAGCCGCTGGACGTGGACGTTGACCAGCCGGGCATCACCGGCGTGCCGGTACCCCCACACCTGCTCCAGCAGCACATCCCGGCTGAACGCCTGCCACGGCTTGCGGGCCAGCGCCACCAGCAGGTCGAACTCCAGCGGAGTCAGCGAGATCGTGCGCCCCGCCTTCTTCACCGCGTGCCCGGCCACGTCGATGACGACATCGCCGATGCGCAGCGTCTCCGGGTTGGGGTCGTCCCCGCGGCGCAGGCGGGCCCGGACCCGGGCGATGAGCTCCTGGGCCTTGAACGGCTTGATGACGTAGTCGTCCGCGCCGGACTCCAGGCCGACGACGACGTCGACGGTGTCCGAGCGGGCCGACAGCATGACGATCGGCACCCCCGACTCGGCCCGGATGCGCCGGGCGACCTCGATGCCGTCCATGCCCGGCATCATCACGTCGAGCAGCACCAGATCAGGCTTGATCTCACGGCACGCCGCCAGGCCCGACTGGCCGTCCGCGCAGTGAGTGACGTCCAGCCCCTCACTGCGCAGCACGATCCCGAGCATCTCCGCAAGCGACTGGTCATCATCGACGACCAACACGTGAGCCTTCATAAACGACCTTTCCGCCAGCCCGGCCACACACGATCCTGGACGAACCGTTACCTAGGCGTAATCCTACCGGTCACAGCCTGACCCGGCACCGCCGGCCAGCCCCGGGTGGTACTGGGCCAGGCGGCGCCGGGAGGCGTGCCGTCCCCTCGAATATCAGTACCGGTAGTGGTCCGGCTTGTACGGCCCGGCCACGTCCACGCCCAGGTACTCCGCCTGCCCCTTGGTCAGCTCGGTGAGTTCCGCCCCCAGAGCGCCCAGGTGCAAGCGGGCGACTTTCTCATCCAGGTGCTTGGGCAGCACGTAGACCTCGTTGCGGTACTCCCCCGGCTTGGTGAACAACTCGATCTGCGCGATGGTCTGGTTGCAGAACGAGTTGCTCATCACGAAGCTCGGGTGCCCGGTCGCGTTGCCCAGGTTGAGCAGCCGGCCCTCGGACAGCACGATGATGCTGTGCGCGGGGGCGTCCCCGGTGGCCGGGAAAGTCCACTCGTGCACCTGCGGCTTGATCTCGGTGCGCGTGATCCCGGGGATGCGGGCCAGGCCGGCCAGATCGATCTCATTGTCGAAGTGCCCGATGTTACCGACGATGGCCTTGTCCTTCATCGCGGCCATGTGCTCGGCGCGGATCACGTCATAGCAGCCGGTCGCGGTGACGAAGATGTCACCCTGGCCGGCGACGTCCTCCAGCCGGGCCACCTGGTAGCCCTCCATCGCGGCCTGCAGCGCGCAGATCGGGTCCACCTCGGTGACGATGACCCGGGCACCCTGCCCGCGCAGCGACTCCGCGCAGCCCTTGCCGACGTCGCCGAACCCGCAGATGACAGCAGTCTTACCGCCGATGAGCACGTCGGTGGCGCGGTTGAGGCCGTCGATGAGGCTGTGACGGCAACCGTACTTGTTGTCGAACTTGCTCTTGGTGACCGAGTCGTTGACGTTGATCGCCGGGAACAGCAGCTCACCCTTGCGGGCCAGCTCGTATAGCCGGTGCACGCCGGTTGTGGTCTCCTCGGTGACGCCCTTGATGTGCCGGGCGATCTCGGTCCACTTGCCCGGGTTCTCAGCGATGGTGCGGCGCACGAGGGCCTTGAACACCCCGAACTCCTCGGAGTCGTCCTCGGCGCCGGGCGGGACCGCGCCGGCCTGCTCCCACTCCCGGCCCAGGTGAACGAGCATGGTGGCGTCCCCGCCGTCGTCGAGGATCATGTTGGCGAACTGCCCGTCCGGCCACGTGAGGATCTGCTCGGTGCAGTTCCAGTACTCCTCGAGCGTCTCGCCCTTCCAGGCGAACACGGGGACGCCCCGGGGGTCCTCCGCGCTGCCGTCCGGGCCGGCGACGACGGCCGCGGCGGCTTCGTCCTGGGTGGAGAAGATGTTGCACGAGGCCCAGCGGACCTGCGCGCCCAGGGCGGTCAGCGTCTCGATGAGCACCGCGGTCTGCACGGTCATGTGCAGCGAGCCCGCGATCCGGGCACCGGCCAGCGGCTTGCTGTCGCCGTACTCCTCGCGCAGCGCCATGAGGCCGGGCATCTCGTGCTCGGCCAGGCGGAGCTGGTGCCGGCCGGCCTCGGCCAGGCCGAGGTCTTTCACCTTGTAGTCAAAGGGCATGTGGGACTCTCTCACGTCAGCTGTTCGCGGGCCGTGCACGACCCGTCGTGGCGGCCTCGCCGCGCCCGGCGACCGGGCACGCAGGCGTCGACCCAGCTCAGGATAACCAGGCAGGCGCGGCCCTTCCTGACGGTCCGCGGGGCCGGGCCGTCTCATGGCGGACCGGTTCCCGCTAACCCCCGGCCGGCACCGCGCCAGCCGGGCGGCCCCGGACCGGGCCGGAACCGGGCACCTGACCAGCTCGGAAGGCCCGTGCGGGAACTCGCCGGCCCCAGGCCACCGGTCCAGCCGGCCTCAGATGGGCACCGCGGTGGCCAGCACATTGTCCCGGTACGTCCACCGCCCGTCCTCGCGCAACACCGGCCCGCCGCAGGTGACGATGACGAGGCGGCGCGGCCCGCTGGAGGGCAGGACGGGCAGGTCGTCCTTGCGGCGCACCTCCAGCGCCGTAACCGACCACGCCGTGACCCGCCCGCTGGCATCCGAGGTGTACGCCAGCGCCCCCGGGCCGATCCGCGCCAGCGGGTGCAATGCCCCCAGATCCCCGCTGACATCGACGTGACCAGCCAGGACAGTGGTGCCCCGCGCGGCGCTGAGGGCGGCGCCCCCGGTCCAGTGCCCGACGGTGGCCGGGTCGCCGGGAATGACCAGGTCACCGGAGGCGGTCAGGCCGCTGTCGTCGATCGGCGCCTCGATCCCCAGGGACGGGATGCTCAGCCGCCGGGGAGCCAGCGCAGGGGCGGTGCCGGGCGCGCTGGCCGGAGCCGCCTGGCCGAAGGTGGCCGCCGGCAGCGGCGCGGCCTGAGGGGACCCCGGGTGCAGCCCGGCCCAGATCAGCCCCAGCCCGGCGATCAGGACGGGCACGGCAGCGATCAGGGCGGGCCGGCCGGGTGCCCGGCTTGCCCGCCCCGATCGTGCGGTCATCTTCCCGGTGCTGGTCAGCGGGTACCTGCGCGCCGCCGCAGTCCGCGGCGGAGGGCAACGCCGAGGACGGTCAGCGACCCCGCGGTCATCAGGCCGCCGAGGACCAGCAGGGGCACGTCCGGTTCATCCCCCGGCACGCCGGTGTCGATCCGGTTCGGCGAGCCGGCGCTGGTGCGCGTGCTGGTGCTGCCCTGCGAGGTGGCTGTGGCGTCCGACGTGCGGGTACCCGAGCCGGCGGACGCCGGCGGGCTCGCGCTGCCGGTCGTGGCGGTCGTTCCCGGGGCGATCGGCGTCGCCGTCGAGATCCCGCTCGGCTCAGCCGGTACCCCCGGGTTCGTCGCGGTCGGCACCGCCGGGGATGTGGTGGTCGGCTCAGCGGGGCTCGTGGTCGTGGGCTCCGCCGGAGACGTCGCGGTCGGCACGGCCGGAGACGTCGCGGTGGGCT
>CAMCQD010000132.1 GCA_945876925.1 uncultured Dermatophilus sp. | reverse complement strand
CGCGCCGGCTGCGGCGTGACCGTCCGGCCGCGGGGTGTGCTCCAGGGCTGCCGGGGGCACCCGGCTGGCCTCCTGCGGGGTCAGCCGGGTGTGAACCGAGGCCAGCAGGCTGCGGTAGCGCCCGGCGTCGGCGGGGCGGTCCTGCGGGTTAGCCGCGGCCCCGGCCAGGACGGCCTCATCCAGGGCGGGTGGCAGGCCCGGGTCGAGGCTCGAGGGCGGCGGCACCGGCTCGTGAACGTGCCGGAAGGCGATATGGATGGGGGAGTCGCCTTCGAAGGCGACCCGCCCGGTGAGCATCTCGAACAGCATGAGGGCTGCGGAGTACACGTCCGAGCGCGCATCGGCCAGGCCGCTGGCGACCTGCTCGGGTGAGACGTAGGCGAGCGTGCCCAGCACCCCGCCGCCGGCCGCGGTGGCCGTGCGCGTGCTGGCGGCCCGGGCGAGACCGAAATCGGTGACCTTGACCAGGCCGTCTTCGCGGATGAGCACGTTCTCGGGCTTGACGTCCCGGTGCACCAGCCCGATGGCGTGCGCGGCGGCCAGCGCGGCCAGCACCGAATCCATGATGTCCAGGGCCTCGCCGGGGGCGAGCGCGCCGGCCTCGTCGAGCCGCTGGCGAAGGGTGCACCCGTGGACCAGCTCCATCGCGAGGAACACCAGATCGCCGTCACGACCCTGGTCGTAGACGGCCACGGCGTGCTGGCCGGAGAGCCGGGCGGCGGCCTGGGCCTCGGCCTGGAAACGCCGCACGAAGGCAGGGTCGGTGGTCAGGTCAGGGCGCATCACCTTCAGCGCCACCTCGCGCCCCAGCCGCTCATCCCGGGCGACGTAGACCGATCCCATGCCGCCATCGGCCAGATGGCGCAGCACGGTATAGCGGCCGTCGATCGGATGGCCGGTCGTCGCCGTGCTCGCGTAGAGGGTCACGTTCCGCAGTCTAGGTGCGCGCAGCGCGAAGGGCACGGACGACCGCAGCGGCCGGGCGGCACGTGTTGCGCCCGGAGGGCGGACGGCTTCGGCAGGCCCGCTGCGCTTGCGGATTCGTGCGTGCTACATGCGGTTGCGGTGATGCAGCACCGACTCTACATAGCGCGCGGTGTCGCGGTACATCCCGTCCGAGCGCACTGAGGACAGCCCCTGGTAGTACCCGGCGATGGCCTCCCGCTCGGAGCTGGCGCTGCGCTTGAGCGTCTTGAGGAGGGCGACCCCGCACGTGATGTTGTCCTGGGTGTCGTTCAGGTCGAGGGTGCGGCCCACCTTGCGGCTCATCCACGTGCCCGTCCCGGGCAGGCACTGCATGACGCCGATGGCGTTCTTGCGGGAGACCGACTGCTGGTTCCAGCGGGATTCCTGCCAGGCGACGGCCAGGGCGAGATCGGGGTCGATGCCGTAGCGGCGGGCGGTGGCCACGATGAGGTCGCGGGTGCGATGCCGCCCGGTGCAGGCGGCTTTCTCCTCGGCGGTGCGGGCCTTCTCGGCGGCGTACGTCCTCGCGGCGGGGCTGAGGGAGCCGGCCGTGCCGGTGATGCGGGCGGCGCCGGCCGGGGCGGAGCTGCGGGGGATGACGATCTTCTGACCGGGCCTGATCGGCGAGTTCATATTCATGCCGTTGGCGCGTAGCAGGGATCCCAGCGTGACGCCCCGGGCGCCGGCGATGTCTGTCATCGTGTCGCCCGGGCGCACCGTGTACGTGTTCTCACCGGCAGCGGGCAGCGAGCTCGCCCGGGCGGGCGCGGCCGGTGCGGCCGGGAGCGCGGCGGGCGATATCAGAGCGGCTGCGGCGGCCAATGGCAGCAGGATCATGGTCTTGGTCCTTTACGGGTGCGTCGGGTGATGCGTAGCCGGTGATGCCAGCGGATGCGGTTATGAATCCGCACTGGTTTGCGATGCGGAGAATGCCGTGACCGCCATTGCTGGCAGGCCATGTGCGCACTGCGCCACATAGGCGATGGTGCAACGAAACTCAGCCCTGGATAAATGACACCTAAGATATGGGTTCGTCAGATTTCAGGCAGACTACCGCACGGAACGCCTTTTTCAGGTAATGGCAAGCCAATGAAAATGGCGTGTTTCCCCCGGGAATGCCCGGGCCTGCGGCGGCAGGTTCCGGCCCCGGCGCATTCCCGGCGCGCCCGGGGCGGGAACGTGCCGGGCCAGGGTGGTTCCCGCCTTGGGCTCGCCTGCAGGGGCAGGTGATGGCAGGCTGAGCCGGTGGCATATGACGACAGCGACATCGGCGCCGGGCCGGCGAGCGGCCCGGAGGGGGACCCGCAGGCCCGGGAGCGCGCGCAGCGGCTGGAGGAACTGGTCACCGGCTGGCTGACCCTGCCAGAGGCGGCGCAGGTGCAGGGCGCGCAGCTGCGTGAGGTGCGGCGTCAGCTCAAGGATCACGAACTGGCCGGGGTGCGCCGCGGGGAGCACCAGGCAGTGTACGTGCCGGCGGCCTTCGTGAGCCCGGACGGTCCGGATCCGCGCCTGAAGGGCACCTTCACCGTGCTGCGCGACGGCGGCATGAGCGATGCGCAGATCATCGAGTGGCTGTTCACTCCCGATCCGACCCTGCGCGTACCGGGTACGCCGATGGATTCACTCGCGGCCGGGTTCGTTACCGAGGTGCGCCGTCGCGCCATGGAGCAGGCCATGTGAGTTCCGCGCGGGGCGGCCGGCTCCCGGCGGCTCCGCGCGGGTCAGGTGCTGCGGGCGGTGGCCAGGCCGATGAGGGCGTCCAGCGCGCCGGCGCCGGCCGGGGTGAGCCCGGTGGCCGCCGCGAGCGCCTCCCGGGCCGCCTCCGCACCCTCGGCGATCATCTGCTCATGCTGGGCGAGGGCGCCTGAATCGGCCATGATCGCGCGGGCGTCGGTGATGGCGGCCTCATCGGCGGATTCGTCGCCGACGATCGCGCTGAGGCGCCGGGCCGCCGCCGGGGTGCACGCCGCCAGGGTGAGCGCCAGCAGGACGGTGCGCTTGCCCTCGCGCAGGTCATCTCCGGCGGGCTTGCCGGTGGCGGCCGGGTCGCCGAATACCCCCAGGACGTCGTCGCGCAGCTGGAACGCCTCGCCCAGGGCCAGGCCGTACCGCGAGAGCAGGGTCCGGTCGGCAGGGCTGACCGCGCCGGCGTCGGCGCCGATGAGCGTAGGGGCCTCGACGGAGTACTTCGCGCTCTTGTACCGGATCACCCGGCGGGCCAGCTCGATCCGTTCCGGGGTGGGCAGCTCTTCCCAGCCTGCCGCGGCCACGACGAATTCCAGGAACTGGCCGGCCATGAGCTGGCTGCGCATCTCGTCGAAGCAGGGCCGGGCCCGGTCGAGCTCATGGGCGGGCAGGCCGCAGCCGGCGAACGCCTGATCGCAGGCGACCAGGCACAGGTCGCCTGCCAGGACCGCCCCGGCCAGCCCGAACTGCCGCGCCGGGCCTTCCCAGCCGGCGGCGCGGTGCTCCTCGGCGAAGGCTACGTGCGCCGCGGGGGAGCCCCGGCGCACATCGCTGTCATCCATGACGTCATCGTGGATGAGAGCCGCTGCCTGGAAGAACTCCAGGCTGGAGGACAGCCGCAGGGCGGCTTCGTCGTGGGTGCCCCCGGCGGCCTTGTACCCCCAGTAGCAGAACGCCGCGCGGAACCGCTTCCCGCCTTCCAGGAGCCGCTCCAGCGCGGTGACGAGCCGGGTGGTTTCCGCTCCCACGGGGGTCAGTATCCGGCGCTGCCGGGCGAGGGCGACATCGATTTCCTGCTGAACGTCGGTGCGGAAACCGGCTAGGTCGAGGGGTGCGTTCAACGTCGGTCCTCCCAGGTGGTGGTCTCCCAGACTAATCGGGTGGTGCCGGATGCGCCGTACGAGCCGCTGGTGAGCGCGTCCGGCGAGGGGCTCCGGGGAGGGCGCCGTCCCCGGTCGTGGCGGCCGGCCCGGCCCGGCCGGGTCTTGACGAGGGGCCGGGGTCCCGGATATACCTTCTGGTATCGCAATCGTGTTCGATACACATATTTGAGATTTGCGTTCGGCGGCCTGCCCGTGCCCTCCGCCTGGCGGCCCGGGCGCGCGAGCTGACGCCGGCCGGTCCGCTGGCGCGTCCGATCGCCTTGCAGGGCGGCCGGTTACGTGCCCGGGGCCAGCGCGGGAGAGAGGAGCGGCGGTGAGGGCGTACGGCGAGGACATCGAGGTCATGCTCGGCACGCGCGGCGACCAGGTGGTGCCGGTCGCGTTCTCCTGGCGGGGACGGCGCTACGCCGTCCGCGAGGTCCTGGACACGTGGGTGACCCGGGCCGCCTGGTGGCGGGCGGCAGCGCGGCCGGAGCAGGCCGCCCCGGCCTGGGCCCCGGATGCCGGGGACGCGCCGGAGGAGCAGCTATGGCGGGTCGCGGCCTCCCCGGGGCGGGCCGTGGCCGCCGGGGTGTACGACCTGGCCCGCTCGGCGTCCGGGTGGCAGCTGCGCGGCTGCCTGGGCTGACCCTTGAGCCACCTGGACCGGACATGAACGACGGATTCGTGCATCTGCATGTCGCCTCGTGGTATTCGCTGCGCTACGGCACCTGCTCGCCGGAGACGCTGGCGGAGCACGCGGCGCGGGCGGGGATCGCCCCGGTGGCCGAGCGGCTCATCCTGGCCGGCGGCCTGGACGCGATGTACGGCGCTGCACGTCCGGGACCGCAGCGAGATCCTCGTGGCGGGCGCGAAGGCGGCCATCCGGACCCCGTCGGTGCGCTCGGGGCGCCGGGTGATGTTCGTGACCGTCGGCGATCCCTCCGGCCCGGTCGGCGCGACCTTCTTCGAGGACGCCCAGGAGTCCTGCGCGGCAACGGTATCTGGCTCCTGGCTGCTGCTTGTCCGGGGGACGCGCCGGATCGGCCGGCGCGGGGTATCGCTGCGGGCGACCGGCGCCTGGGATCTGGGGCGGGTGCACTCGCTGTGGCGCGCCGGGGGCATCGCGGTGGCCCGCGCGCTGATCGCCTCCGCCGGGCCGGATGCCTGCCCGGGCATCCCCGGCGAGGGTGCCTGCGCGCTGCCCCGCAGAGGGCGCCAGCCGCATCCGGGGAGCGTGACCCGGTGAGCGCCCGGGGCCCGTCGCGCGCGCGTGCCCGGAGCGGGCCGGGCCAGGCCAGTAAGGTAGGCAGACAGCTCCCGAGCGTCATGAAGGGACCAGCCCGATGGCCGATGACATCCGACGCCGCAAGACTGCTCCCGAGCAGTCCATCCGCACCGCCGCCGTCTGGGCGACCCTGTCGGAGGCCCTGCGCACCCGTGAGCAGGAGGCCGGGCGCCCGCTGCACGTCGTCGACCTCGGCGGCGGCGCCGGCGGCCTGGCGGTGCCGGTGGCCGAGCTCGGGCATCACGTCATCGTGGTCGACCCCAGTCCCAACGCGCTCGCCGCGCTCACCCAGCGCGCCGCCGAGACCGGCGTCTCCGGGCAGATCATGGCCATTCAGGGCGATGCTGAGACCCTGGCCGAGACGCTCGCCGAGGTGGCCCGCTCCCAGCCTGTCGACCTGGTGTCATGCCACGGGGTGCTGGAGCACATGGACGATCCCCGGGCCGCGATCCTCACCCTGGCCAGCGTGCTCGCCCCTGGCGGCCTGCTCAGCCTCGTGGTCGCCCAGCGGCTGGGCACCGTGGTGGCCCGGGCGCTGGCGGGCCGGTTCGCCGAAGCCAGGACGGCCCTGCTATCACCCGACGGCAGGTGGGGCGACGACGATCCGCTGCGCCGCCGGGCCGACGCCGCCGGCCTGGCCGAGCTGCTGGCCGGTGCCG
>CAMCQD010000131.1 GCA_945876925.1 uncultured Dermatophilus sp. | reverse complement strand
GGTGAGCCTGAGGCTCCCGGATAGGATTCGGCCGGGCCCCCCCCGTCCGTCGGCCCGAACGCCCGTGATCCGCAGCCCACGTCGAGAGATCAGCGCCGCGACCCCGGGGGCGCTCCCGGTTCCGGGCACGGCGAGTCCGGTGGCGATCCGGTGAGCGATCATGCCGCCCCGGTGCCGCACCCCGGCGGCACCGGTTCGGTCATCGCGGCCGGTGACGGCGGGTCCGGGCCTGCCGGTGACGGCGGGGCGGCGGGCGACGGCGGGCCGGGCCGGGGTGGCCGCGCCGAGCGGGTCGCCACGGCAGCGCGCCGCTGGCAGCGTGAACTGGCCGATCTGGGCGGGCCGAACACCCTCCTGTGGCACGAGGACAGCCCGGAGGGCAACCTCGAGCTCACGACCGCGCACCCCGGCGGGGTGTCCATGCTCATGGCGGGCCGGGCGACCCGGCTGTCCGACCTCGTCCGCGAGCGCAGCGCCTTCGAGGACGCCCGGCGGCGGGTCGGCCTCATCCGCGACAAGGCCGCCGAGCTGTTCAGCCAGCGGGGGCTGCGCACATGCTTCGTTGCCATCGGCATGGCCTCGTGGAACGTGCCCGCAGCCGGGCGGCGCGCCCAGGCGCCGGTGCTCATCCGCTCCTGCACGCTGCACCCGGTCAACCCGGCGCACACCGACTTCGACATCGACCTCGGCGACGACCTCGAGATCAACCCGGTGCTGGTGCACTACCTGGCCACCCGCGGCATAGAGGCCAACCCGTACCGCCTGGCCGACCTGGCCTACACCTCGGCCCGGTTCGACCCGCAGCCGGTGTTCCGCGAGCTGAACCGGCTGTGCGCCTCCCTGCCGGACCTGAAGATCGTCGACCGCAAGGTCGTCAGCACGTTCTCCCCGGCGAAGCTGCCGATGATCGCCGACCTGGCCGACCTGGGCGCCGACCTGGCCGGGAATGACGTCATCGCCGCGCTCGCGGGGGATCCCGGCGCGGCCGCGTTCCTGGCCGGCGACGACGTTCCCGGCCCGGAACCGGACCTCATGGCCGTACGGGAACTGCTCGTCGCCGACGCCGACGCCAGCCAGTCGGCCTGCATCGACGCCGTCCGGGCAGGGCAGAACCTCGTCGTCGCCGGGGCCCCGGGCACCGGCCGCACCCAGACCATCGCCAACATGGTGGCTGCGCTGGCCGGTACGGGTAAGCGCGTGCTCGTGGTCTCCGGCAAGCGCACCGCCCTGACCGACCTGCACCGCCGCCTGGCCGAGTGTGAGCTGGGCGGTATCGTGCTCGACTTCCCCGACGGGGCGCACTCGCCCGAGGTGCCCTCGCGGGCCTACGCCGCCACCGCCGAACTGGACGCCCCCGGCGCCGAGCCGGACACGGACGACATCTCCCGCCAGCTCGACGAGCACCGGGCCCGGCTGGCCGCGCACCGCGACTACCTGCACGCCGTGCGGGAACCGTGGGGGGTGAGCGTGTTCGACGCGCTCGCGGCCGAGACGAGGCTGAGCCAGCGCGCCGTGCCGCCGTCGTCGGCGGTGCGCCTGGATGCCCGGACGCTGCGGCAACTGGACCGGGACACCTGCGCCGCCGCGGGCCAGACGCTGCGTGAGGCGGCCGCGGCCGGTGCCTGGGCTGACGCCGATGACGACCCGTGGGCGGGGGCCCGGGTTCCCGACGAGGACGCGGTGAACCGGGTGGGCGCCCTCGTCCGCGAGCTGGCCGGGCTGCGCTTCGCCGGTGACCGGGCCCGGCTGGACGACATCCTCGGCTCGGTCGGCATCCCGGCTGCCGGAACCCCGGCCCGCTGGCGGGAGAGCCTGGACCTGCTCGCGCAGGTGCGCCGCACCCTGGAACGGTTCACGCCCAGGGTGTTCGAGGCTGACCTGGACACCCTGGTGGGCGCGACCGCCGACCGGGAGTACCGCGAAGCCGAGGGCATCACGCTGGGCTGGTGGGCGCGCAGCTCGTATCAGCGCAAGGCCAGGGAGCTGCTGCGCGAGGGGGCCGGCGAGGGCGACCTGCACGCTCATCTCGCGGCCGCCGCCGAGCAGCTGCGCCGCTGGCGGTCCCTGGGCGCCGACGGGTTGCCGGCCGTGCCGGACCGGATCGAGGAAGCCGAGAGCATCTGGTCGGGCCTGTCCGGTGACCTGGCCAGGCTTGATGCCGTGCTCGCCCGGACTGCGGGCGGGGCCGGGCTGCTCACGGCCTCCTTCGCCGACCTGATCGCCCGGTTCGAGCAGCTCGACCGGCACCGCGACCGGCTCGCCGTGCTGCCGGCGGTGCTGCCGCTGCTGGATCAGCTCGAGGGCCTGGGGTTGCGTCCGCTGATCGACGACCTCGCCGCGCGCGGGGTCGGGCCCGACGACGCCGCAGAGGAACTCGAGCACGTGTGGTGGTCGTCGCTGCTGGAGATGGTCGGCGCCGAGCCCGGCGGCGGTTCGCGGTCGCTGCCCGGCTGCCTGGAGGAGTACGTGCAGCTCGACCGGCAGCATGTGCGCCTCGGGGGCCGCAGGGTCGCCGCCCGGGTGGCCGCGCAGGCCCGGCGGGCGCGGGTGGTGTACGCCGACCAGGCCGACTACTTGCTGGCCCAGGATCAGATGCCCGGCCACCAGACCCCGACGCGGGAGCTCATCGGCTACACCGCCGACGCCTTATTCGCGGCGCGGCCGTGCTGGACGATGAGCCCGCTGGTGGTCGCCTCGGTGATCCCGCCGGGGCAGTGGTTCGATGTGGTGATCTTCGATGAGGCCAGCCAGGTCAGTGAGGCCGAGGCGGTCTCGGCGCTGGCCCGGGCCGGGCAGGTCGTCGTGTTCGGTGACGAGCACGGCCTGCCGCCGTCGGGATTCGCGCTCACCGCGGCACCGGCGGAC
Organism: uncultured Dermatophilus sp.; assembly: GCA_945876925.1. GTDB lineage: Bacteria > Actinomycetota > Actinomycetes > Actinomycetales > Dermatophilaceae > Dermatophilus. Next base: position 2,884 of record CAMCQD010000131.1, on the reverse strand, counting down.
GCCGATGACGTCATCGTCACCGAATCCCCGGCGTCGGTGTTCACCGCGCTGGCGGAGGTGCTGCCGGTGCACCGGTTGCGCTGGCAGTACGCCTGCGAGGACGAGCGGGTGTTCTCCTTCGCCGGGGTGCACGTCTATGACGGGCGCGTGCTGACCTTCCCGAGTACGAGCACCGAGCGGCCCATCGAGCTGGTCGGCGTGCACGCCCCCGTGCAGCGGGTGCCAGCTGGCGCCGGCGCCGCCGGGACTGGCCTGCTGGAGGAGGAGGTGCGCACGGTCGCTGAGCGCGCCATCGAGCACGCCCGCACCAGCCCCGGCACGAGCCTGGGCATCGTCACCGTCACCCCGCGGCATGCCCGCGCGATCGCCGCGGAGCTGCGTGCCCGGCTGACCGACGAGGCTGACCCGGTGGTGCTGTCCTTCTTCGAGAACCAGGACCAGGCCGAGCCGTTCATCGTCACCCACCTGGAGCACATCGCCGGGGAACGGCGCGATCACATCGTGTTCTCCCTGGGGTCGGTCGCCGGATCGAACGGGCGCGCCCTGCACCGGGCCGGGCCGCTGGGACTCGACGGCGGTGAGCGCCGGCTCAACTGCGCGGTGACCGCCGCGCGGCTGCGCCTGGACGTGGTCACCTCGCTGACCTCGGCGGATCTGGATGGCGGGCGGATGACCTCACTGGGGGCGCAGGCGCTGCACGACCTCATCGCCTACGCCGAGTCCGGCGGTGACCGGGAGGTGCTGCGCCGCCAGGCTGAGGCGAGCCGCAAATCCTCGAACGTCACGCCGCTGCGGGCCCCGCGCCGGGCAGAGGATGACGTCATCCTGGCCGACTTCGCGCTGCACCTGCGCAAGGAGGGGCTCGTCGTGCACGAGCGCTTCGGGAACAGTTCGCAGCCGATCGACCTGGTGATCGAGGATCCGTACGCTCCCGGCCGGGTGGTGGTCGCGATCGAATCCGACGGGCGGCGTTACGCCGAATGCGAGTCGACCCGGGAGCGGGAGCGGCTGCGCACTGAGCAGCTCCGGCGGATGGGCTGGGAGTACGTGCGGGTGTGGAGCCAGGAGGTCGCTGCCCGGCCGGCCGCTGACGTGGGCCGGGTCATTGAGGCGATCCGCGCCGCGGACGCCCGCGGAGGCGCTTCCGGGGCGCGCCGCGGGGCCGCCAGCCGGGGGCGGGCGGGCCGCTCGGTGCCCAGCGGCGACTTGTGGTGACGACGGGGCCGGCTGGCGGGGAGGGGCGCTCTGCCGGACGGCGGATCGAGCGTGTCGGGCGGCGCCGGGCGGTCAGCCGCCCGGGTGTCCCGGTCGAGCCCGGGATCGACCCGACGAGCGACGATCGTGACGAGCCGCAGGCTGATTCGTCCGGGCGCGATGAGTGGCTGCGCGCCCAGCGGCCCCCGCACTGGGAGTAAGGAGCCCCCCCGGGCCAGGCTCCGGGGTTGCCGGTGCCCTGCGGGGACCTGCCGGGACTTTGCGCCGGGCCTGCGGGTAGCGGCCCGGACGACCCCGGATATGAGTGTGGCGCCCCGGCACAGGCGGGGGCGCCACACTCATGTCGCGTTCCGGCAGGTGGCCGGAAGAGGCCGCGGATGGGTCAGTTCTTGCGGGCCTTGAGTTCGTCGCGGATCTCGCGCAGCAGGACGACGTCCTCGGGGTCGGGCTCCGGCTCGGGGGCGGCCTTGGTCCGCTCGTTGATCTTGTTCATCGGCAGCACGAAGATGAAGTACACGACGGCGGCGGTGATGATGAAGACCACGAAGGCGTTGATCATCGTCGAGAAGTTGATGAAGGTCGCCTCGGGGTTATCGGGGCGCAGCGAGAAGCCCAGTCCAGTGGACTGCGGAGCGCCGGCAGCGTTGATGATGGGCGTCATCAGGGCTGAGACGAAACTGTCGACCACCTTCTGGAAAGCGGAGCCGACGACGACCGCGACGGCCAGCTCGATGACATTTCCGCGAAGGATGAAATCCTTGAATCCCGTGAGCATGAATACCTCTGTGTGGAATTGGTGACGTTTGCGAGACGAGCCGGCGATGCGGCTGGCCGGAGCGGCCGCTTCCCGCACTGCGCGGGCAGCGCAGATTCCCCCGGAAGCCCGCGACGGACTTAACCGTGAACCCGCACGATACTAGTCAGCCTGTGCCGTGCGACACTACGGTGGACTTGTGGTACAGGGTCACGGTGCCCGCAATACGAGGTTGACGGCGGAGGCATCACCGCTCCCCGAAGCCATCGCGGACATCATTGCGCCGATCGCCTCGACCGGCACCGACAGCACTACTGCTGCGGTATCTGTGCTGCTCACTGCGCTGAATGTGCCACCGGAGCCGCCCGGGCGCGAGATCTGCAGCACGGTAGCATCCGCGACCACGACGGCGCCTTTGCCGCCGGAATGCACGTCTACCCGGCTTCCCGGATTGAGCAATGCGGCCGTTGCGTTGTCGCGCAAAGGCACGGCAACGGCCCGGCGCCCGGCGGGCAGGCCGTCGGAGATGTCCAGCGAGCGCAATCTCGTCTCGGAAAGGAACTCACCGGCCGCGACTGGCGCGGTGAGGATCCTGCCCTGAGCCAGCACGTCCGCACTTACCCGGCGGGCAGCCTCGGGAGCCAGCCGCGCCGGAACCCGCCGCGCGGTCGCGTCCGCAGCTGAGATCCGGTGCCCGGCTGGCAGGTCGCGGTTCGCGACGAGCACTTCCGCGCCGTCGGAGCCGCCGGGGCCGAGATCGGCCAGTGACAGGCCCACCCAGGTGGCGCAGCCCAGCAGCAGCGCCGAGGCCAGTCGCCGCAGGGCCATCCGGCGGCGGATCTGGCGGCGGGAGGGGACCGCCGGCGGGGCCGCGGCCGTCCGCGAGGAGAAGAACATGGCCGCCACCGTAGGCAG
>CAMCQD010000130.1 GCA_945876925.1 uncultured Dermatophilus sp. | reverse complement strand
GTCGGCCCGGGTATGCCGACGGGGAGTGGACGGATTCGGCGGTGCGCCGGTACGTCACCGACGCCGGGCCCCTGCTGTCCCGGCTGCACCGGCTCACCCGGGCCGACTGCACCACGCGCAACGCCCGCAAGGCCGCCCGGCTGCGCGCAGCGTATGACGCCCTGGAACAGCGGATCGAGCGGCTCACGGCCGAGGAGGAACTCAAAGCCGTCCGGCCCGAGCTCAACGGTAACGAGATCGCCCGGCTGCTGGGCATCGCGCCCGGCCCGGTGCTCGGCCGGGCCTATCAGCAGGCGCTGGAGATCCGGCTGGACGAGGGCCCGATCGGCAAGGAGGCAGTGGCCGCCCGGCTGCTGGACTGGTGGCGCGACCAGCCCGAGAGCGGCAGCAGCTGAGCGGTGCGCGCCCTGCTTGGCGGCCCTGGTCACGCATCTGTCACGCTTTGGTTACCGCTCGTCCGCCGGGCGCTACGATCTCGCAAAGGTTGTGCATACAAACGGTGCAGGCTGACCCCACATCCGGTCATACTTAGCCGGTTGGGTTACTGGATTCGGCAAAGGGTCCGGAGGGGAGCGACGTGGGCGCACGAGTCGTCATGAGCAAGGGCGGCAACCTCAGGGTGAAGCGGGGGTGGCGCCGGCTGCTCAGCTGGCAGGGACTGATGGCCGTGCTCCTGGGGCTGGTGCTCGCTGTCTTCGTGCTGTTCGGACTGGCGTACGCTTTGATCCAGGTTCCTTCGCCTAATGATATGGCGCAGACGGAGACCTCGATCTACTACTACTCCGACGGCAAGACCGAGCTGGCCCGCCAGAGCGCCGTCAACCGCGAATCGGTCAAGCTGGATGCGGTGCCCAAGGAATTGCAGCACGCGGTGCTGGCGGCCGAGGACCGGGACTTCTACTCCAACCCCGGCGTATCGGTTTCCGGTATCGGCCGGGCGATGTGGGCCGCTATCACCGGCGGGCCCACGCAGGGCGGGTCGACGATCACCCAGCAGTACGTCAAGAACTACTTCCTCAGCCACGACCAGACCCTGGCCCGTAAGGGCCGCGAGCTGATCATCAGCATCAAGGTCGAGCAGGCCCAGTCCAAGGACGAGATCCTCGGCAACTACCTCAACACCATCTACTTCGGCCGGGGTGCCTACGGCGTCCAGGCCGCTGCGCAGGCCTACTTCGGCAAGAACGTCTCCGAGCTCAGCCTGTCCCAGTCGGTGTTCATCGCCTCGGTGCTGCGGGCCCCGTCGCTGTACGACCCGGCGCGAGGGGACCAGCAGCGCGCCAACGTCACCAGCCGGATGCAGTACGTGGCCGAGGGCATGTTCTCCGAGGGCTGGATCACCGAGGCCCAGCGCGACGGGGTGAAGCTGCCCGAGACCGTCGCCGCCAAGCCCGCTACCGCGTTGTCCGGGCCGAACGGGTACGTGGTGTCCCTGGCCCGCGAAGAGCTCATGAGCAAGGCCGGGCTGACCGCCGAGGAGATCGAGCGCGGCGGACTGCGGGTGACCACCACCATCGATCGCAGCAGCCAGCAGGCCGCCGTCGACGCGGTCAGCACCGAGCGTCCCGGCGGCACCGCCGCCAATGGCATCCGGGCCGGCCTGGTCACCATCAAGCCCGGTGACGGCGCGATCCTGGCGCTGTACGGCGGCGCCGACTACGCCACGAACCCCTACTCGGCGGCCACCCAGGCTCAGCTGCAGACCGGTTCGACGTTCAAGGTGTTCACCCTGGCGGCCGCGCTGGAGCAGGGCATCAGCACCCGGCAGACCTACGACGGCAACTCCCCGCGCTGGTTCAGCGCCGCCGAGACCAAGGGCGAGCCGTGGGAAGTGAAGAACTTCGAGGACAAGTCGTACGGGTACCTCTCGCTGCGTGATGCCCTCGCCAAGTCGGTGAACACCATCTTCGCCGCGGCGAACCTGGAGATCGGCCCGGCCAGGACCAAGGAGATGGCGATCAAGCTGGGCCTGCCCGAGAACACCCCCGGCCTGGAGGACAACCCGTCCAACGTGTTCGGCACGGCTTCGACCAGGGTGATCGACATGGCCAACGCGTACGCCACCATCGCCGCCAGCGGCGTGCGCGCCGAGCCGTACGTCGTGCGCCAGCTCACCAGCACCCATGACCGGATCAAGGGGTACACCGCGGCCCCCTCGACCCGGCAGGTGCTCTCGGCTGATGTCGCGGCCGACACGATCGAGGCGATGACCCGCGTGGTCACCGACGGGACCGGTAAGAAGGCGCAGGCCATCGGCTACGCGGCGGCTGGCAAGACCGGGACCACCGATGAGAACAAGTCGGTCTGGTTCGACGGCTTCACCCCGCAGGCGGCCACCGCGGTGGCGCTGTACATGCCCGACTCCAAGGGCGTGGCCCAGCCGCTCAGGGGCATCGGCGGGGGCAGCGAGGTCACCGGCGGTTCCTACCCGCTGGCCATCTGGACGAATTACATGCGCCGGTTCATGGCCGGCCGGGACCCGGTGGCCTTCCCGCAGCGGGTCGGCATCGGTGACTCGACCGCGCGGATCTGGGTGAACCCCACTCCGGAACCCGGCAATGAGACCAGCCAGCCGACTCAGGGCGATGAGAACCGGGATGACCAGAACCGGAGCGACCAGGACCGTGACCGGAGCGACTCCCGGCGTCCTGAAGGGCGCGACTCCGGCGGCGAGGAGGACTAGCCGGCCAGGCTGGGTGTCCCCCGGGCGTCCGCCGGCCGGCGGGCCGCAGCCAGCGGGCAACCAGGGCAAGTAGTCTCGTCACCATGACCTTGAGCGGACCAACGCCTTCGCCCGGTGACGCCCCGCCTGCCGAGCCGGTCCGGCCACGGGACACGCTGCTAGGCGGTCCGCTCGGGGCGCATGCCCGTATCCCGGCGACCCGGGTGGCCTCGGGCCGCTGGGCGGGCACGCTGGTGCCTGCCTGGCAGCCGTTCGCCGCCGTGCTCTCGGTGCTGGCCACGGCCATGGTGGCCCTCGGGGTCGTGCAGAAGTCGTACTGCTTCGAGAACGGCTGGGGCGGGGATGCGGTGTTCTGGCGGGCCTGCTACTCCGACCTGCCGAACATGCTCGTGTCCAGCGGCCTGGTGGATTCCTCCTTCCCGTATTCGGTGAACGCGCTCACCCAGCCGGTGGGCACCGGCGCGGTGCTGTGGCTGCTGTCCTTCTTCGCCCCCCTGGGCGCGGCGGGGGCGCAGCCATTCGTGGGCGTGTGGGCCGTGGTGGCCGCCGTGCTGGCGGCCGCGCTGGTCATCGTCACGGTGCTGACCACGCGGCGTCATCCGCGCGCGGCCACGGCCATTGCGGTGAGCCCGCTGCTCATCACCGTCTCCATCGTCGGGGTCGACCTGCTGGGCGTGCTCTGCATCTCGGCCGGGCTGCTGCTGTGGAGCCGCGAGCGCGAGTGGGCCGCCGGCGCGGTGTTCGGGCTGGCGGTGCTGTCGCGCACCTACGCCCTCATCGTGCTGCTGGCGCTGGCCCTCTCGGCGATCCGGGCGGGCCAGTACCGGGCCCTGGCGCGTACCGCCGGGGTCGCCCTGGGCAGTGCCCTGTTCGTCCTGGTGCTGCTGCGGGCGATGGGGTACGACGTCGGTGCGGCGTACAGCTCGTGGCTCTCCGCCTCCCCCGAGTTCGGCTCCCTGGTGTACCTGTTTACCCTCGCCGGGCGGCCGCTGCCGTTCGCGGGGGCGACCGTGGTCGCGCTGTGCGGCTGGGTGCTGGCGATCATCGCCGGCTCCCTCATGGCGCTGGGGGTCAGGCGCCGTCCGATGATCGCCGAGACGTCCATCGTCATGCTCGTGGTGATCATGCTCACTGCCAAGGCCGTTCCGCCGCAATGGGGGCTGTGGCTGCTGCCGCTGGTCGCGCTGGCCCGCGTCCCGTGGCGGATCTACCTGCCCTGGGTGGCCACCGAGGTCGTGTATTTCGTCATGGTGTGGATGCACATCCCCTACCAGGCCAATCCCAGCCGGGCCCTGCCGGCCGGCTGGTACGCCTTCTTCCTCATCCTGCGCCTGGCGATGCTCGTGGTGCTGGCGGTCCGGGTGTACCGCACCGCGGCTGCGCGCCCGGCCGCGCCCCGGGTCGCCGATGAGGCCTCGGCGCTGCGGGCCGAGGCCGATGATGCGGCCGGGCCTGCGGCCGGGCAGCGCGACCGGCTCGTCGTGACGTTCTGAGGGCCGCGGGCCTGCCAGACGCCGCCGGGAGGGCAGGCCTGGCCGGCGCCCGCGCCCGGGCGTCCACAACCCTGGTCCGCGATTCGTGTCACCCTCACCGGCCCGGGTACCCTGATTCCCGTTCACCCGCCTGCCTCGTGGCAGGTGCCGCCCGCGGGCCGCCCCGCGAGGGGAGGCCCGGCCGGTTCAGCTGCCGGTGCCGGTGCCGGTGAACAGCGCACGCCAGCCCTCCTGTCACGGAGACACCGTGACCGAACAGACCGAAGGAGGTGGGTTAACGAGCATGCGTAAGTACGAGATCATGATCATCGTCGACCCCGAGATCGATGAGCGCCAGGTGGCCGCTTCCCTGGAGCGGTACCTCAAGGTCGTCACCGCAGCGAAGGGAACCATCGACAACGTCGACGTGTGGGGCCGCCGGCGGCTCGCCTACGACATCAAGAAGCGCTCCGAGGGCATCTACGTCGTCGTCGACTTCACGTCGGACTCCGCTACCGCCAAGGAAATGGACCGTCAGCTCGGCCTGAGCGAGTCGATCCTGCGGACCAAACTGCTGCGCCAGGACGCAGCCTGATTCGATCCGAAAGGACCCGCCATGGCCGGCGAAACCGTCATCACGCTCATCGGCAACCTCACCGCGGACCCCGAGCTGCGCTTCACGCCTTCGGGGGCGGCGGTGGCGAGTTTCACAGTGGCTTCCACTCCGCGTCAGTTCGACCGCAACGCCAATGAGTGGAAAGACGGCGAGACCCTGTTCATTCGCTGCTCGGTCTGGCGTGACGCGGCGGAGAACGCCGCCGAGTCGCTGGTCAAGGGCGCGCGCGTGATCGTGTCCGGGCGCCTGGTCTCCCGCTCCTGGGAGGACAAGGAGACCGGTCAGCGCCGCAGCGTGATGGAGATGCAGGTCGATGAGGTCGGCCCCTCGCTGAGGTACGCCACGGCGAAGGTCAACCGCACGCAGCGCGGTGGCGGCGGCGGTTTCGGCGGCGGGCCTGCTGCGGGCATGGGCGGCGGACGCAACGCCGACGCCGACCCGTGGTCCACTGGCGGTTCTAGCGGCCCGGGTGCCTCCGGCGGCTGGGGCTCGGGTCCCAGTTACGACGAGCCGCCGTTCTGACCGGGCCCGTCCGGGGGCACGCGGATCCGCTGGCCTGATGTGCGGGCGGATCCCGGCCGGAACCGGACGGGACACATTTCTCGTTACATATCCATCCCGGATGCATGTCCGGGCTCACCCAGAAGGGAGAGCACCACGATGGCTAAGCCCGTAGTGCGTAAGCCCAAGCGCAAGGCCAACCCGCTCAAAGCGGCGAAGGTCGAGAACATCGATTACAAGGACACCGCGCTGCTGCGTAAGTTCATCTCCGACCGCGGCAAGATCCGCGCCCGCCGCGTCACCGGCGTCTCCGTCCAGGAGCAGCGCAAGATCGCCAAGGCCGTGAAGAACGCCCGCGAGATGGCCCTGCTGCCCTACACGAGCTCTGCTCGCTGAGAAGGAGGCACGGATATGACCACCAAGCTCATCCTCACCCACGACGTGGCCAACCTCGGCGCCGCCGGGGAGGTCGTGAACGTCAAG
>CAMCQD010000129.1 GCA_945876925.1 uncultured Dermatophilus sp. | reverse complement strand
GCCCGCTGGTTGCCGAGCACATTAACGAGACGACCGAGGTCAGGGTTCTGGCTGCGGATGACGGAAGGATCATCACCCTGCCCGTAGAGCCATGAAAGCAGATCGCGAAGGTTCGCCCGGCTCTCCTGAGGGACCGGACTTGCCGGGAGAACAGTGTTGTCGTTCTCGGGAAGTCCGAGAAAACTCCGAACATTCGAGGTCGACAACGCCGTATACAAGTGAGAGAAGTAGAAGGACTTCTTTGTGCGATCCTCCTTATCGAAGAGCTTTGCTTCTTCTGCTTGTTCGAGCACCACAACCCCATTGACCAATCGACTGATGGTGTTGTGCCCGTCGCCCAGACGTCGGCTCACTTCATCGATATTGTCGCCATCTTTAAGCCAGGCGTACGCGAACCTAGCTTTGGCATACGAATCCCACTTGAAGGCACCATTAACATGCTTGAACCCGATGAAGTCACGCGCCTGCTTACGCGACTCAACGAAGTTCACCTGTATTTCGTCCGGTACTGCCCTCGCGTGAAGAGGATTCGGTAGCGAAACCTTGAACTGTTGCTGAAGCTCAGGGTTGGCGAGTATTCGGAGCGCCGCCAGGCGGCGGTTCCCCTCGATCACCGTGTTGGTTACTTCCTCCACGATGAGAGGTTCAAAATCAAGCCAACCCGAGTTGCCAATAGACTGGATCAACTCACCAAGATCGGCCTGCGCGTATAGGTAGCGCAACGCCTCATCTTCTGTACGGAAGGCGGCATCCGGGATTCTGGGGTTTACCAGATCGAGCTTGAGCTGACCCGGCGCAACGCTAGCTAGCCGTGGCATCGTCGCCCTCCTTGTCGGCCGAATCGAGCACGCCCGTGCTGACGAGTTCCTGGTGCCCGGCTTCGATATCAGCCGGAATCGTCAGCGAATCAGAGAACACCATGACTTCCTGCGCTTTAGTCACCCGGTGTGCTGAATAGTTCAGCGAGAACAGGCGACTACGGCGCTCTCTGTACAGCTCGCCGACCTGCGGCACATTGTCGTAGGTGAGAATCCAACGGGCTACCGTGACCCCGTTGAGGCACGTAGCCAAGTCTTCGTGGTCGTTTGCATCGAAGGCATTCATGTACAATGAGCCCGCCTTCTCGAAGTAGGGCGGGTCGGCGTAGATGAACGCGTTGGAGTTGTCAGCATATCGCTTGATGACTTCGCGACCGTCTTGGTTTGTCACGGTAATGCGGCTAGCATGCAGACCGATGAGGCGAATACGTTCCAGCAGTGTATCGCGATTGAATCTCGCGTCTATCTTGTAGTTTCCGGTTTGATCCTTACCGCCGATCGGGCCCCCGTTCAGCACACCGGAGCGGTTCGTGCGGTTCAGGTAGAACGTGGCGAAGCCGAGTCGTAGAAGGTCGTCACGCGAGGCAGTATCGTAGATCTCTCGCTGTTTTTCCCACTCCTTAACCGTGAGGTCAACAGCGCGAACGCGCCGACTGAACTCATCAGGGTCGTCCACAACGGAGCGCCAGAAAGCGTACACAGCAGGATCAAGATCATTGATCGCAATGCTCGCGACCTGACCCGATACCAAGAGGCCAAGAGCGGCACCAGCGCCACCCGCATATGGCTCCACATAGGTGCTAGAAGTAAGATTGTTGTCGCGAATTATCTGGCGAAGCCGTGAGTACAGGAGACCCTTGCCACCTGGGTAGCGGAGTGGCGAGACGGTGACGCGCTTCGGAGCGCGGGGCAAAGTCTGAGCAGGGTTCATGGTTTCAGTATCGCCTTCATGATTCCTTCGATCGTTGCCCAGCTCTCTCGGACATCATCGGGGGTGGCAAAGATGTGATGGTTGTGATTCGTTGCGTCCAGGTGTTCCTTGGACCCGACAAATCCATAGCGTCCGCCACGAATTTTCTGAACAGGCTGGATCAACGCTGTCATGCCTGATGTCCGGAAGTGATCTTCAAGCCATACGAGGCAGTTCGACAGAAATACGAAGCCCTTTTCGTTCGAGCCCTTTCGAATATCCTCCCCCAATGCTTCGGCGTAAGCCTTGATCGTCTTCTCCAGAAATGTTCTGAGGAGGTCAAGCGTCGCATTGGGGAATCTCTGGATGTTAATTGCCGAGAGTTCTTTGACGATCTCGTGGATCGAAGCCGGAAATACCGATGGGACGGCGAGATTGTCAGTGTTCAGATAGTTCCGCTTCTTCGGGAACGGCTTGGCCTTCTCTCTGCCAGTGTCGGATGGTTCATTCGACTGGTCTTCTCCACTGACCGCGGAACCAGCTCCTTCGCCTGGCCTGCTCCCTCCTGCTCCTTGGCAGGAGTTAGATTGCGACGTAGAGACATCCCTGGGTTGCCCATCTGTGTGAGTGTCGTCCTCGGGATGCTTCTCGTTGAGCAGATCACGGAGCTCGTCCATATACTCGACATAGCGATCGCTAGAGGTCTTATTCAGCGATCGAGTGTTGATCTTGCCGTCCCGGATGTCACTGACAATCTTTGTGGCGACTCGTTTGAAGGATGCCGCAGTGGACAGCAGAGATACTTCGCCGGTCCCGTTCTTGACCTGAATCCCTACCAGATCGAGGAACTTATCGTTCTCGTATAGTCTGGCCAGCGTTGACACGGGGAATCGTCGCTTGCGTGCGTAGTCTCCGAGCGAAGGGTCATCGTAAGAGACGTTGCGGAACAGTTCGAGAATCCGACTTCTGGTGATGAACTTTCGCACGTCGACAGTCGGATACTGAGCGATCAGGTGGTCTGGGGACTTGCCCGCGTCGAGCTGCGCCTGGAAGAAGGCCGCCTGCCGGGCCGGCGTCCATGCGACACGTTGGTTACCGGTGTGAAGAGCAGCAATCAACTGGTCCGCGTCGTCTTGGGACGGTGCCTTCTTGACAGTTATTCGCCGCACTGCTTCCCGACTAGGAACGAGCTGCGCAAACTTGCTGATGCGCGCCTGGTGGTCGGGAGCCAGATAGGGGTTCTGGATGGCCTTGAGCGCAGCAACGCGCCGATTCCCTTCGACCACGATCAGTTGACCATCGCGCTCCACCACGATCGGGACTTCGTGAGTAAGCAATCCCACCTTGGCTATGCCTTCTACCAGGTTCAACGCCTTCTCGTTTGTGAAGAGGTCCTGGACTATGTCGGATTCCGGTACGCCATCGGGAATGTCGAGCCGAACGTTACGGGGGTCCAGATGCAGGTCGTTGACCACGTCAACGACCATCTCGTCCCAGGCGGACATGTCAATCATCGCGGCCTCCTCCGGGGGCCACGATGCCGCCGCTCTCAGACATCAGTTTGGTCGCGGAGCCACCCCGGACTAGGGCCAAGACATCGCTCCGGAGGAAGCGCCAGGCGCGTCCAACCTTCTCTCCCGGCAAGGTCCCTTCGCGGGCGAGCGCGAGGACAGTCTTCGTACTTACGCGCAGAAGGGCGGCTGCCTCGTCAGTAGTCAGAACTTCGTGTTCTTCCGCCATCTTCCTGCACTCTCCTCATACGGGTTCCAACGTCACGCTACCAGCTGCGGCATCGCCGACCCAACGAGCGCGCGGGTGCGGACGGCTTCGATCACCGATGAACCGAACGGCATCTCATCGGACTGGCACCCGTCTGGGATGGCTCTCGAAGCTACTCGCAGGTCATTCGCTTCCTACTACGGCTTCCTCCGCTGCCGCGGGACGCTGGCTAGCAGCACACGACAGATTCCGGTGCTCCGAGAATCTCGCCCGTGACAGGAGTGCGCGGCTGAGAGGTCCGATCCAGACGAACTTGTGGGCATTCCAGAAGAACAGCAGGGCCAGCAGGTTGAGCCAGCCAGCGCCGCCGCCGTTGACGATCGTGGTGCAGATCACGGTGGCGTAGAGGTAGGGTACCCCCAAGAGCATGGCGGGGATGCCCCGTTTGCGACCGCGCCTGGTGCGGATGGCGTTGAGCAGCAGGTTTGTGGGTACGTAGCGGAGTACGCTGTCCAGCAGCGCTTCGCGTCCCTCATCACCCATCCCAGCGAAGTGATCGCCCTGCTCGATGCCGACGATCCACCCAAGCGCGGGGTGACGCGGCCCGAGCTGGGGCAGGAGTTCGGTCACCGCCGCCCCGAGCCGGGATCGCCGGGACGCTCGCTCTAACCGACCACCCTTCAGTCCCTGCCCCTTGCGCCGGGCTGGGTCAACGGCTCGGGGCGGATCGGGTCACGGTGGTTGGCTGCATCCGGCCCCTCGCCGGGTCGTCGTTCGCGATGGACTGCGCGCGGTTGAGAGCGGCACGTGCTCGTGCGGCGTCGATCTTCTGCGCTGTGCTCTCGGGCTGGGTGCCGAGCGGTGCCGGGTCGGTGATCTGGTAGCGGTCTCGGTAGGCGGCCACAACCAGGGCGCGGCGTCGCCACTGCTGCCGCTCCCGACCGCCGGCGGGTATCGGACCGAGTGCCATAGCCCATGGTTCTTGCGTCTGCAGGGCGGTGTCGAGGACTGCTTCTGCTCGGGTTTCGATGAGGTGGCGGCGCTCGGTCAGGGCCTGTTGCATGTCGGGGGTCATGGGGCCGGTGGCTTCGGGGATCAGCCCGGCGATGAGACGCGGTGCCTGGCGGGTGCGGCCGGAGCCGGCGGGTCGGGTGGTGGCGTGGGTGAGGCGGTGGTGGATGACGGAGGGGATGTCGTCGGCGTCGGCGAACCCGCGAGCCTTGATGAGGCGTGGTAGGAGGGTGTCGATGTGGTGGTGGTTGGCTTCGGCCCGGCGCAGTTCCACGGTCAATGCGCCGAAGGCGTCGGAGTCGATGACCGCTTGCGCTTGCTCGTCGGTGAGCCCGGAGCCGCGGACCAGGGTGGTCCAGCGGTCGTGTTGGGCGGCGGCGGCGATGGTTTCGTACTCGGCGGCGAGTTGGGCGATCGAGCCCCACCGGTCCTGCTCGGCGCTGATGGTCTCGTGCGCCGACAGCTCAGCACCACTGTGCTGGAGCACGCCGTAGAGGACCGTGCGGGCGGTGGCGTCGGGATTGTCGCCCGGATGCGACGTGGCGTGATCGTCGGGACGGTCAAGGATGACGTAGGCCTGGTTCGATTCGCGTCCGCGCGTCATGGCGACGTACAGGTTCTCCCTGGTCGTGGTCGGTTCGACGAGGACGTGGGCGGTGTCGGTGGTGATGCCTTGGGCGCGGTGGGCGGTGACGGCGTAGCCGAGGTCGACGTGCTCAGCCACGTAGTCGGCGGGCAGGACGATGCTGTTGCCGAACCGGACCCCGGGTGGGCGGATCGTGACCGACCCATCGCCGTGCACGGCGGTGATGGTCCAGGTTTGGCCGTTGCGGACCCAGCCGTGCCGGTTCCGCAGCCGCCGGTCATTGCGGCGGGTGATGATCGTGTCCCCCACCCCAGCGTTGCTGCCGTCGGAGAGGGTGATTTCGGGGCCGGGCTTCAGCGTGCCGTCCAGGATCAGGTCAGCCCGGGCGCGAATGTTGAGGGCGGTGACGTTCTCGCGGGTTTCGGCGATCAGCACCGACACCAAACCCTGCTGTCGGTCGTGGCACCCTGCTGTCGGTCGTGGCGCCAGGCGGTGTAGGCGGCATCGGCCATGGCGTCGGTGTCACCATCATGGATGCGATCGTGTGCCAGGTAGGTGTCGATGACCGGGGTGCGGCCGTGCCGCAACTCCAGCGATGCGGTCTTCTCCCAAGCATTCGTGAAGCGATGGACATCGACCAGCTCGGGGGCATCGTCGCGGTCGTGGATCACCAGGCTGAACGCACCGCCGGCATCGACGGACTGGAGCTGGGCGTAG
>CAMCQD010000128.1 GCA_945876925.1 uncultured Dermatophilus sp. | reverse complement strand
CGCCGCCTCCCGCGCCGGGGCGAACCTGCCCGAGCCGTCGAACCCGGCCGACAGCAGCCGCTCGATGAGGCCCGGGTCCTGCGCGGCCGCCTCACCGGGCGCCCCCGCCCCGCCGTACTTCCCGCCAGTCCCATCCGCGTCACCGCGGCTGCCGGACAACCCCACGTGCGTGCTCCTTCGCTCATGCTCACCGCGCGGCGGGCCCGCCGCGCGGCCACCCGCCCCTCCGGGCTGATCAGGCCAGTGACCAGGACGAACCGGCCAGCCCGGTCAGGCGTGCGCATCCTCCACCCGGTCCATCGCCGCGTAGATCCGCTTCTCCGAGACCGGCCCGGATGTGCCCAGGCGCTGCGCGAACAGGCTGATCCGCAGCTCCTCGATCATCCAGCGCAGCGCTACCACATCATCGGCGTCCCGCTCCGCAGGGGACAACTCCCCGGCCACCGCGCGGCGTTCCGCCTCGACCCGGGCGACCACCTCCGCCCGGCCGGCATCCCGCTCCAGATTCAGCGGCGCCTTCTCGATCCGCTCGAGCATCCCGGCCAGATACCGCGGCAGATCCCGCAGCCGTCCCGCTCCGGTAGCGGCCACGAACCCGGGATACACCAGCGCCGCGAGCTGCCCGGACAACTCGGCGCGCAGCTGCGCCACCCGGGGCGCCTTCATCGCCTCCAGCGCCAGCCGCACCTGCCCGGCCCGCTCCAGCACCGGCACGGTCAGCTCGGTGATCTCCAGCACGCGCGGCACGATCTGCTGGCGGACCGCGCCCAGCAGCTCCTCGAAGTCACCGGCAGTACGCACCGCCGCCCAGGCCCCGGCATCCCCGGACCCCGGGCGGGCCCGCTGCGCCACGATCGCATCGACCGCGCAGGCGAGCACGTCGTCGAGCAGGGCCTGCACGCTGCCGTGCGGATTGTTCCCCAGGGCGAGCCGCTGGCCGTTGCTCAGCAGCGACAGGATGCGCTGCCACGGCGGTGCCATGCCGAGCAGGACGAGGCGGCGCAGCCCCAGCCTGGTAGCCACCTGACGCTGCCGGGCGGAGGCAAGCACCTCGATCGCCACCGAGTCGCCGTGATCGACCAGGGCCGGGTAGCCGCGCACCCGCTGCCCGCCCCGGCTGGTCTCGAACTCCTCCGGCAGCTCACCGAAATCCCACCTGGTCAGCCCGGCCCGCTCCAGGTCCCCGGCGGCGCGGCGCATCGTCGTGCGCACGGCGGGGGCCAGCTCGCCGGCCAGCGCGGCCAGATCCTTGCCCTCGCCGATCCGGCGGCGGCGGGCATCCTCGACCGCGAACGTCATCCGCAGGTGGGCCGGGATGCGGCCCGGATCCCACTCATCCGGCGGCACCCGGTGACCGGTGACGATATACAGCCCCCGGGCGAGCGCCGCCGTGAACGCCTCCCCCGTGCCCGGCCCGGTCTCGTCGTCGCTGATCGCGGCCAGCGCAGCCCGGGCGCGGTCCGGCGCCGGGACGAACAGCTTGCGGGTCGCCTTGGGCAGCGACCTGACCAGCGCCACCGCGAGTTCCTCGCGCATCCCCGGCACCAGCCAGTCGAACCCGGCGGGGCTGACCTGATTGAGCACCTGCACCGGGATGTGGCACGTGATCCCGTCTGCGGTGCCGCCCGGGTCGAACTCGTAGCTGAGCGCCAGCGTCAGGTCCCCCTGCTGCCAGGTCTGCGGGTAGTCGCGCCGCAGCTGCTCGCCGAACCGGGCCGCAGCCGGACCGGCCGGGCCGGTGGTCACCACATCCGGGGTGAAGGTGAGCAACTCGGGCTGGGTGCGCCGGGTTTCCTTCCACCAGGCGTCGAAATGCGCCCCCGAGACGATCCCGGCGGGGAGGCGCTCATCGTAGAAGGCGACCAGGTCGTCGTCGTGCACGATGAGGTCACGCCGGCGGGCGCGCGACTCCAGCTCGGACAGCTCCTCGATGAGGGCCCGGTTGTGCCGCCAGAACCGGTGCTCACTGTCCCAGTCCCCCTCGACGAGGGCGTGCCGGATGAACAGGTCACGGCTGGTGACCGGGTCGATCGCGGCCAGTCCGGTCCGCCGCCCGATCACCAGGGGGATGCCGAACAGCGTCACCCGCTCATCGGCGATCGCCGCGGCCCGGCCCCGGCTCCAGCGCGGCTCGGAGTACGAGCGCTTCACCAGGTGCGCGGCCGCCGCCTCGATCGCCCCGGCGTCGGTGACGGCGTTCACCCGGGCCCACAGCCGGGAGGTCTCGACTAGCTCGGCGCTCATCACCCATTCGGGGCTGGCCCGGTGCAGCACCGAGCCGGGCGCGATCGCGAACCGGGCGCCCCGCGCGCCCAGGTAGTCGCGCCTATCCCGGTCGTACGCGCCGACCTGGGAGAGCAGGCCGGTGAGCAGCGCGGCGTGGATGGTCCCGGGAGCGGCCCGGCCGGGGCCGGGAACCATGCCCGTCTCGGCGCAGGCGCTCTTAAGCTGAGCGACCAGGTCCTGCCACTCCCGGATGCGCAGGTAGTGCAGGAACTCCGCGCGGCACATCCGCCGGAAGGCGCTGCCGGAAAGCTCCCGCTGCCGGGTGCGCAGGTAGTCCCACAGGTTGAGCAGGGTGACGAAATCGGATTCCTCGTCCTTGAACCGGGCATGGAACTGCCCGGCCCGGGTCGCGTCCGGGCCCTCAGCGGGACGTTCGCGCACGTCCTGGATGGACAGGGCCGCCACGATGACCGTCACCTCGCGCAGCGCACCGGTCCGGTGGGCCGCCACGAGCATCCGGGCCAGCCGCGGATCAACGGGGAGGCGGGCCAGGTCACGGCCGACCGGGGTGAGCCGATGACGGCCGCGGCCGGACGCGCGCCCCGGCGGCCGGGCGGTGCCGTCCGCGGATTCGATGGCGCCGAGCTCGTGCAGCAGCCGCAGCCCGTCGGTGACCATCCTGGAGTCGGGCGGGTCCACGAACGGGAACCGGCCGATATCCCCCAGCCCCAGCGCGATCATCGACAAGATGACGCTGGCCAGGTTCGTGCGCTGGATCTCCGGATCGGTGAAGCGCGGCCGCTGAGCGTAATCCTCCTGGCTGTACAGCCGCACCGCGATGCCGTCGGACACCCGCCCGCACCGGCCGGAACGCTGATCGGCGCTGGCCTGGCTGATCGGCTCGATGGGCAGCCGCTGGACCTTGGTGCGCTGGTTGTAGCGCGAGATCCGGGCGGTGCCGGCATCCACGACGTAACGGATCCCCGGGACGGTCAGCGAGGTCTCGGCGACGTTCGTCGCCACCACGACCCGGCGTCCCGGATGGGAGCTGAAGATGCGGTGCTGCTCGGCTGCGGACAGCCGGCCGTACAGCGGCAGGATCTGGGTCTGCGGCAGCTGCAACGCGGCCAGGGCCTCCACGGCGTCCCGGATCTCCCGCTCCCCGGAGCAGAACACGAGGATGTCCTGATCGCCGCCGTCACCCGGGCCGGATTCGGTCCACAGCTCCTCGACCGCCTCGACGATGCCGGTGACCTGATCGATCTCGATCTCGGCCGGTCCGGTGCCCGGCCGGGAGCCGGGGACTTCGCGCACCAGCGGGCGGTAGCGCACCTGCACCGGGTAGGTCCTCCCGGACACCTCGATGACCGGGGCCGGGGTGCCGTCGGGTGCCGCGAAATGGGCGGCGAACTTACCCGGGTCGATGGTGGCCGAGGTGACGATGACCTTCAGGTCCGGGCGGCGGGGCAGCAGCTGCCTGAGGTACCCCAGGATGAAGTCGATGTTCAGGCTGCGCTCGTGTGCCTCATCGATGATGATCGTGTCGTACCGGCGCAGGTCGCGGTCGTGCTGCAGCTCGGCGAGCAGGATCCCGTCGGTCATCACCTTGATGAGGGTGTCCCGGCTGGATGCATCGGTGAAGCGCACCTGGTACCCGACCGCGCCACCGGGCTCGGTCCCCAGCTCCTGGGCGATCCGCTCGGCCACCGACCGGGCCGCGATCCGGCGCGGCTGGGTGTGGCCGATCTGCCCGTCGATGCCGCGCCCGAGTTCCAGGCAGATCTTGGGGATCTGGGTGGTCTTGCCCGATCCGGTCTCCCCCGCGATGACGACGACCTGATGGGCGGCGATGGCGGCGGCGATGTCGTCCCGCCGCGCGCACACCGGAAGCTGCGGCGGGTAGGTGATCTCAGGGACGCTAGCTACCCGGGCCGCCCGCCGCCGGGCCCGGGCCTCATCCCGGGCAGCCCGCTCAGCCGGGCTGAGCTCCCGCCCGCGGCCCGGCCGGCGGCGCGCAGCTGACCGGGCCTTCCCGGCACGGCCGCCGCCACTGCGCTGCGGGCGCGGCTCGCCCCCGGCGGGGCCCTGCGTCGATTCCGGCACGCCGCCCAGGATAAGCGGGCCGCGCCGCCGGCCCGCGCCGGTGAGTCCCGCCCCGGGCACCCCGCCGTACCGCTGCCCTGCGCAATGCGCCCGCCTGATGCCGGGCTGAATGCGAGCTGCGTCTACTGTGGGCCCCGGTCCGCGCGTACCCCCGCCGGCGTGCCCGGCGGCGTCCGGGCCGGGAGTGAGGCCGCCCGCCAGGCGGTTCATCGCAACTGCTTAAGGAGACCAGATGGCCGCTTTCGGCTGGAAAGTACACGGCGACGGTTACCGCATCCCGGCCGGAGAGGTCGTCGCCCCCGGCGAGCGGCTCGCCTGGCCGCTCACCATCGGCATCGGCGCCCAGCACGTCATCGCCATGTTCGGGGCCACCTTCCTCGTGCCCCTGATCACGAAGTTCCCGCCCTCGACCACGCTGTTCTTCTCCGCCATCGGCACGTTGCTGTTCCTCGTCGTCACCGGCGGGCGCCTGCCCAGCTACCTGGGCAGCAGCTTCGCGTTCATCGCGCCGATCACCGCGGCCACCGCCTCGCACGGCATGTCCTCGGCGCTGGGCGGGCTGATCATGGTCGGCGCACTGCTCGTGCTCATCGGCGCGGTGGTGCACGTGGCCGGCGCCCGCTGGATCGACATCGTCATGCCGCCGGTGGTGACCGGCACCGTGGTCGCCCTCATCGGGTTCAACCTGGCCCCCGCCGCGTGGGACAACGTACGGCAGGCACCGGTCACCGCGACCGTCACCGTGGCCTCGATCGTCCTGGTCACGGTCGTGTTCAAGGGCGTCATCGGGCGGCTGTCGATCCTGTTCGGCGTGCTCATCGGGTACGCCGTGGCCAATGTGCGCGGCGAGGTCAGCTACGACCAGGTCGCCGCAGCCGACTGGATCGGCCTGCCCGCCTTCCACTCCGCCGCCTTCTCACCGTCCGTGCTGGTCATGTTCCTGCCGGTGGTGATCGTGCTCGTCGCCGAGAACATCGGGCACGTCAAGTCGGTGGCCGCGATGACCGGGGACGACCTGGACCCGGTGACCGGCCGGGCGCTCATGGCCGACGGGCTATCCACCATGCTGGCCGGCTCCGGCGGAGGCTCGGGCACCACCACCTACGCCGAGAACATCGGCGTCATGGCCGCCACCCGGGTGTACTCCACGGCCGCGTACGTCGTGGCCGGGCTGTTCGCGCTCGGGCTGTCGATGGTGCCCAAATTCGGTGAGCTGATCAACACCATCCCGGCGGGGGTGCTCGGCGGGGCCGCGACCGTGCTGTACGGCATGATCGGTATGCTCGGGGCGCGCATCTGGGTACAGAACCACGTCGACTTCTCACTGCCGGTGAACCTCAACACCGCCGCGATCGCGCTCATCATCGGCATCGCGAACTTCGAGTGGGTGGCCGGCGGGCTGACCTTCAACGGGATCGCGCTGGGCACCGCTGCGGCCCTGGGCGTGTACCACGTCATGCGGGTGATCG
>CAMCQD010000127.1 GCA_945876925.1 uncultured Dermatophilus sp. | reverse complement strand
CCGCATCGCCGCAGCAGGCCTGTCCTGGGCCGATGCCGGCGCGGGGCGCGAAGGTCCGCACCACTGTACGAGGTGACCTCGCGCTGCCCGTGCACAACACGCGCCGGAATCCGGGAGGTCAGGCGACGCGCGCGAACTTGGCGCGCCACTCGCCCGGGGCGGCCTGCGCGCCGGTGATCTCGTACTGGCCGGGGAAGCGCTCGGCGATGAGCATGAGCACGACCTCGGGCTCGGCCTCGTCGATGATCACGGCCGATGAGCCGGGCACGAGGGCCACCAGCACTCCGAACACGGCGGCGTTCCGCAGGGCGGGGTCGATGGTCCGGGCATCGAGTTCAGGCACCCGCCCGCCGCCGCACCCGCCGGAGCCGTCTTGCCCGCACGAGCACGACCCGCACCCGCCGGGGCGGCTCGTGCCGCCGGTCTCGCTCTCCGGCACCTGCGGGGCACCCGTCCCGGGCTGCGCCCCGGCAACCGGGGGCTGGGCGGAAGTCACGGTTGTCGTCTCCATAGTCTCCGGGCCGCTCACGGCCAGGCTAGCTGCGGGCCTGGCGGCGGCTGGGCACGCACGAACCTGCCATGCGCAGCCACGCCAGCTGACGTGGACCAGCCCCCGGCCCCACCCGGATTAACACGCCACAAAATACACTCACAACGTGCCAGCAGTCAGCCAGGAGGCGTCCTCGCCGCGTGCGCCTTCGACCGAAACCCGGGAGCGGGCCCGCACGCCGGAGCCTCGCCGCCCGCGCACCACCGCGATCGGCTCCGACCCGGTCGCCGGGCTCTCCGCTGCCCGGGTCCGGGTGCTGGAGCTGCTCGACGAAGCCGGCGGTCCGGCGACTATCAGCACCCTGGCCGAACGATCCGGCTATCACCCCAATACGCTGCGGGAACACCTGCACGCGCTGATCGAGGCGGGCCTGGTGCGCAGCACCAGCGGGACCGTGCGCGGACGGGGGCGGCCCCCGATCGTGTACGAGACCATCGCCGCCGAGGGCGCCCGCCCGCAGCTGCGCGCCTACGCCTCGCTCGCCTCCGCCCTGGCCCGGCACATCAGCACGACGAGCGCCGACCCCGCCGCGGAGGCCCTGGAGGCCGGCCGGGAATGGGGCCGCACCCTGGCCGGCAGCAGGGAGATCCCGCTGCCGCAGGGGCCGGATCCGGTGACCTGGTGCGTGAGACTGCTCACACACTTAGGCTTCTCGTCCACCCGGGCCGGCAATGTCATCGAGCTGGCGTCGTGCCCGTTCCTCGCGGCTGCCACAGCCGACCCGGCCGTGGTGTGCAACGTGCACCAGGGACTGCTACAGGGATACGTCCGCTCCCTCAGCCCCGGCACCCCGCTGCCGCAGCTGCGCCCGTTCGGAGCCGATCATGGCTGCGAGGTCCTGTTCAGCTAGGCGGCCGCCCCGGGCGGGAGGAGCCCAGCCGCGCCGGACCGGCACCTTTCTAGTACTGCGAGCGCCTGGATGCTGCCAAGATGGCAGGGAGCATCAACAGCCCGAGGAGTGCCCATGCTTGTCCGCGAGATCATGACTGCGCCCGCCTTCCACGTGCGCGCAGACGCACCGGTGGATGACGCACTGGAGATCCTGGCGGTCCGCCGGATCACCGCGTTGCCCGTGGTCGACGCCGAGGGCCGGCTCGTCGGCATGCTCTCCGAGCTCGACCTGCTGCGGGGCGCCGTGCCCCCCGACGCGCGGGCGCATGCCCGGCCGGTGGAAACCGGGAGCCAGTACCCGGACACCGTCGGGGAGATGATGGGCACCGAGGTCACCACGGTGCGCGAAGGGGACGACGTCGCCGACGTCATCGAGCAGTTCGTCCAGCACCAGGTCAAATCGCTGCCGGTGATGCGCGGCGACCGGCTCATCGGGGTAGTGTCCCGCGGCGATGTGATCCGGGCGCTGTACCGGCCGGACGACGAACTGGAGGACGAGCTCGTCGTGGCCTTCCACGATGCCGGGATGCCCGAATGGCACTTCCGGGTCGAACGCGGGACCGTGACCCTCAGCGGACCTGACGACGAGCGCGCTGCCGCGGCCGCGGCATCCCTGGCCCGCTCGATCGTCGGCGTCCGGCGCGTCGTCACGGGCGGTTCCCCCGGCTGACGCCGCCGACGGCTGCGGGGGCCGCCGGTGGTGGCCCCGTCCGCAGCGCCGCACCGCATGCAGTCGGCTCATCAGCCCGAATCCTCATCCGGCGCTTCGAAACAGGTCAGGGGGTCGCCGCCGGGGGCGGTTACCGCTGCCCGCGCGCACCCGGAGCACCCCTCCCCGGGGGCGGCCCGTTTCCTGCGCCCGGAAAGTCCCGGGGGCACGGCGCGCACCACCTCCCAGGCCGCCGAGCAGCTGCTGGTGAGCATCCTGGTCCTGCTGCGCGCCATCGCCATCGTGCAGAGCCTGCCCGCGCTGATCACCGGGTGGCCCGCCCGCCCCGGGGCCCCGCTGGCGGCGATCGCGTTCGGCGCCTTCACCGCGTGGTCGGGCTGCTACCTCCGGTGGATATCCGCCCGGCGCACCGTGCGGATCCCGGCCGCCGGGCGCTGCGACGTACTCGCCTCCTGCGCCGTGCTGCTGGCCGCCGGCTGGGCGGCGGGCCCGGCCACCTCCGGTGCCAGCCACTGGTCACAGTGGGCCTTCACGCTAGTCGTCCCCGTCGCGGTCTCGGCCGGCGTCCTGCCCGCCACGGCCGAGCGGATCGCGGCCACCACGGTGCTGTCGGCGTCGCTCGTGCTGCCGCTGGCCGTCCTGGCCGGGTGGCTGGTGGTCGTCGACGTGGCCAGCAGCGTCATCGCGCTCCCCGCGCAGGCTGCGACCGGCTACTACATCGCCCGGTACCTGGCCGGGCTGGCCACCGCCGCCGAGCGGGAACGCGACAACGCCGCCCGGGCAGCGGCGGACGCCGAGGCCGACCGGCATCGCGCGCTGCTGCACGATCAGGCCACCATCCTCGGCCTCATCGCCCGCGGGGCGGATGGCGATCCCCGCCTGGCCCGGGCGCTGCGCGCGCAGGCCGCCGAAGAGGCCCGCAAGGTCTCTGCGTTCATGCGCCGCCCGGGCCGTTCCGCCGGGACCCAGCCGCAGTGGCCCTGCTCGCTGGCGGCGCTGGCGCGCCGCGCCGGGGATGCCTTCCCCGACCTGAGTCCGGTGCTCAACACCGACCTGGCGGGCAACGCCCAGCTCACCCCGGCCGCAGCCGCCGTCGTCGGGGAGGCGCTCACCACGCTGCTGCACAACGTCCGGCTGCACGCCCGCAGCACCGAATGCGTGCTGTACACCGCCGCCGGCGAACAGCACTGGGAGATCAGCGTCGCCGATAACGGCACCGGATTCGACCCGGAGCGGGTGCGCTGGGGCTTCGGCCTGTCTGAGCTTGTGGTCGCCAGGTGCGCGCGGCACGGCATCACCGCCGGCATCAGCTCCTCCGAGGGAGCCGGCACGCTGGTCGTCCTGCGCGGGGACGCCGCCACGCTCCGGCATCCGCGAAACGAACCGGAGCCCGGGGCGTCACGGTAACCGCCCGCATGGCAGGCTGGCATCTGCACCACGGGAGGAGGTCCTCATCCGATGACGAACGACCCGGCCACCATGACGACCCGGCCTCCGGCGCAGCTGAGCGTCGCCTGCGTCGACGACGACACGCTCATCCGGCTCGGATTCGCCGAGCTGCTGCGGAACCTGGGCGACGTGCGCACCTACGACAACGCGACCGCCCTGGTACGCGACGCCCCTGACGTGGATGTCGTCGTGCTGGACCTGTGGCTGCCCGGCAGCACCGACCCGAACCACCCGGCCGCCTGCCTGCAAGGGGCCGGCGCGGTGCGGGAAATCCACCGGCTCGGCTACCCGATCCTGCTGTACACCAACGAACGCCGCCGCGAAGTGCTGGCGGCCTGCCTGGCCGCGGGTGCCCAGGGGATCGTGCACAAGACCGAGCCGTTCGCGGCGGTGGAGCACGCGATCACCGTCGTGGCCGCCGGTGGCGGGGTGATCACCACCGAGCTCGCCGGCCTGGCCGAGGCCGTGACCGCGCGCGGCGACATGCCCTCGCTCAGCCCGCGCCAGCTGGACGTGCTGCGCGGCCGGGCCCGGGGCGAATCGTTCAAGGCGATCGGCGCGCGGCTGTTCATCTCCCCGAAAACGGCCGAGGCGTACATGGGCGAGGTCTCCAAGCGGTTCGCCAGCTTCCTGGCCACGCACTCCCCGGCCGACCTGGAACGCTATCTCGGCGTCGGGGTAGGCGACCTGCTCGGCCCGCAGCCGGGCTGCGAGGAGTGCACGGCCCGGGAGGCGCGAACACCCCGGGGAGCATGACGACCGCCGCGCCGGGACCGGGAACGGAGCGGACCGGCCCAGCCCGGGCGGAGCGGGCCAGCCTGACCGGATAGCCGGGGCAGGAGCAGACCGGGCAGGCGAAGCCGCCCGCGGCCAGGTCAGCCCGTATCGCCGGGCAGGTACTCCCCCGCGGCTCGGAAGGTTGCGTTGAGGAAGGCCACCAGCGGCACGGCGAACAGGGCACCGGCGATGCCGCCCAGGGACGTTCCGGCCAGCACAGCCACGGCCACGCCCAGCGGGTGCACCTCCACGTGGTGAGCCATGATCAGCGGCTGCAGCAGGTGCGCTTCGAGCTGCACCAGGACGAGGATGGTGATGCCGACGACGAGCGCCGCCCCCGGCCCGTGCTCGATGAGGCTGACGATGACGCAGACCGTGCCCGAGACCGTCATGCCCAGGATCGGGATGTACGAGCCGACGAAGATGAGCACCGCCAGCGCCACCGCCATCGGGACGTGCAGCACCCACAGCACGACGAAGATCGTGGTGGCGTGCAGCAGCGCGATGACGGTCTGGCCGCGCATGAAACCGCCCACGGTATGCCAGCCGGCCCGGCCGACCTGGTCCAGGCGCCGCCGGGACCGGCGCGGGAGCAGGGATAGCACCCACGCCCAGATGACTTCGCCGTCACGGAGCATGAAGAACGTGGTGAACAGCAGCAGGAGGAACCCGGCGAGCACCTCGGTGAGCGTGGACAGGGTCGCCAGCGCCCCGCTGAGCAGGGAGTCCTGGTTGCGGCTGAGATAACCGGTGATCTCCGCGGCGTAGGCGGCCACCTGGGCGTCGTCCAGCTGCCAGGGGCCGTCCCGCAGCCAGGCGCTGATCTCCCCGACGGCCGAAGAGAACCCGGCGATCAGCGAGGGCGCGTTCGAGCGCATCTGGTCGGCCACGAACGAGAAGATCACGCCGATGACGCTCACGCCCAGCAGCAGCGCGATGAACGAGGAGAGCGTGTGCGGGATGCGGCAGCGCTGGTGCAGCCAGCGCCGCACCGGCGTCAGCACCGCGGCTAGCAGCAGCGAGGTGATCAGCGGGATGGTGACGATCGGCACGAGGGACAGCACGTGCACCACGGCGTAGCCCAGGGCCGCGACGAGCAGGATGCGCCAGGACCAGGCAGCCGCCTCCTTGACCGCGACGGGCACGGTGTAGCCGATCGGCGGGTCGGGCCGCTCGTCGCCGCCTGGCCCGGCGGTGCCGGTGAGGGCATCCGCGGCGGACTCCGGCGAGCTAGCGCGGCCGGCACCGGCGGCCCCCTCGTATCCGGTGGCGTTCCGGGACTGCTGGTACTGGCCGAGCCGGTCACGCACGCCCCGGCCGGCCTCGGCGGCGGCCTGGCGGGTACTGCGCAGCAGCCGGGGCGGCCAGGGGGAACGTCCGGGCTCCCCGGCCGGGCCCGTCCCGGCAGCGGCCGGACCGGGCGGATCGCCCGGCGGGTGCCCGGCCGGCTCCCGGTCGCGTCCGGGGTTCGCG
>CAMCQD010000126.1 GCA_945876925.1 uncultured Dermatophilus sp. | reverse complement strand
CCGGTTCGGGCGCGGCCTGACCGTGCTCACCGGGCCGAGCGGGGCCGGTAAGACGACCGTGCTAGAGCTGATCGCCGGGCTGCGGCTACCGTCCTCCGGCACGGTCGCAGCCCCGGAAGCGCACCTGGTCACGCAGCGGCCGTTCCTGTCCGCGGGGACGCTGCGCGACAACCTGCGGCTCGGCGCCCCGGACGGCATCAGCGACGCGGATCTGCTGGGCGCGCTCAGCCAGACCGGACTCGGCGAGTTCACCCGCGCGCTGCCCGCCGGGCTGGACACGATGCTCGGCGACGACGGCTTCGGGCTGTCCGCCGGGCAGCGCTCCCGGGTGGCGCTGGCCCGCGCGCTGCTGTCCGCCCGGCCGGTGCTGCTGCTCGACGAACCGACCGCGCACCTGGACGCCGGCGCCGAACGGGCCGTCCACCAGGTCATCACCGGGCTGGCCCGCGACCGGGTCGTCATCGCCGTCACCCACCGGGAGGCCCTCATGGCCCTGGCCGATCACCGGCTCGACCTGGCCTGCGCCCGGGAAGTGGCCCGGTGAGCACCCCCGCGCCGGCGCCCCCGGCAGGCCCCGGCACCGGCCCGGCCCGCCCGCCTGCCCCGCGCGGGCAGCGGATCGTGCCCGGCATCGCCAGCTCCGCCCTGATCGGCGGACTGGCCCTTACCAGTGGCGTTGCCCTGACCGCGAGTTCGGGCTGGCTGATCGTCGCGGCCTCGTTCCGGCCGCAGATCCTCACCCTGCTCGCGGTGATCGTGCTGGTCCGGGCCTTCGGCATCGCCCGCCCGGTGCTGCGCTACGCCGAGCGGGTCCGCAGCCACGACGCGGCGCTGGCGTTCCTCGCCGAGGAACGCACCCGCACCTACCAGCGGCTCATCCCGCTCACCCCCGCCCGGCTGGGCCGCCGCGGGCGCGGCGACGTGCTCGCCGGGGTGGTCGACGACCTGGACGACATCGCCTTCGCCCAGGTCCGGGTGGTCGTGCCGCTGGTCGCGCTAGGCGTCACCGGGGTGCTGGCGATGCTGCTCAACGCGTTCGTGCTGTTCCCGGCGGCGGCCGTGACCGGCGCGACCGTGCTGGCGGCGCTGGCGGCCGGGACGCTGGACTACATCATCGAGCAGCGCACCCAGGCGGCCGTGGTGTCCGCCCGGGCACGGGTCGCCCTGCTGGCGGCGACAGTCACCTCCTCGGTGAACGAGCTGCGGGCCATCGGCGGCGAAACGGCCATGCTCGCCCGGGTCGCCGCCGCCGAGCGCGAGCTGACCGTTGCCGTCACCCGGCAGGCGCGGGGCCGCGCTCTCGGAGCCGGGCTGGCCCCGCTGGTCGCCGTGACCGGGGGGGTGACGATGGCGTTCGTGACGGAGCCGTGGGTGCAGGCCGGGCTGGCGACGCCGCTCGCCGCGCTGCTCGTGCTCACCCCGGTCGCCCTCGGCGAGGTCATCGGCGGGGTACCCGACGCGGTCGGGGCGCTCGCCCGGTCGCAGGCTGCGGGCCGGCGCCTGCGGGCCCTGCTCGCCCAGGCCCCCGCTGTCGCCCAGGCCGCGGGAGACGCCGGAGCCTGCGAAGACGACGAAGACGCCCAGGGCGGCGGTGATCCCGGCGCGCCCGGGGCATCGCCCGGCGCACCGGGGGCCGGGGCGGGCGGGATCGCCCTGGCGGTCACCGGCGTGACGGCGAGCTGGGACGGCACCCGGGTGCCGCTGCCGCCGGTCAGCGCAGAGCTGCCGCCCGGAACCCACCTGGCGATCAGCGGGCCGAACGGCTGCGGCAAATCGACCCTGCTGGCCGTGCTCGCCCGGCACCTCGACCCCGCCTCGGGAAGCTACACCCAGAACGGCACCGACGTGCTGGACCTGCCGCTGGCCACCGCCCGCTCCGGCCTGGCCGTGGTCGATGACGAGACCCACGTGCTGGCTAGCACCGTGCGGGAGAACCTGCGCTTCACCCGTCCCGGCGCCGGCGATGAGCAGATCCTCGCGGCGCTGCGGCTGGCGGGGCTCGGGCCGTGGGCCGAGGGCCTTCCCGCCGGGCTGGACACCCGCCTCGGCGCGGGCGGGCAGGGGCTCTCCGGCGGGGAGCGGACTCGCCTGGGCATCGCCCGGGCCCTGCTCTCCGGGCGGCCGGTGGTGCTGCTCGACGAGCCGGTCGCGCACCTGGATCACCCGACTGCGGTAGCCGTGCTGGCCGACCTGCGCCAGGCGTCCGCCGGGCGGACGGTCGTGCTGGTCAGCCACCGGGACGAGGGCCTGGCCGGGGCGGGCGCGCACCTGCGCCTCGGCTGCCCCGGCGCGTAACCCGTAAGCCCTGGCACGTAGCCCGCGGCCCCGGCGCGTAACCGGCGGGCGCGGCCGTGCCGTTAGGGTGAGTCCATGAATGCTGGCGACGCTCCCGCCCCCGGCCCGGCTACCCCCGGCGAACCGGCCCGGACGGCACCGGCCGGGCACCGGCCGTCACGGTTCGACTACATCAAGGACGGCGCCGAGATCTACCGCCGCTCCTTCGCCACCATCGAACGCGAAGCCGGCCTCGGCCGCCTGCCCGCGCAGCTGCGCCCGGTCGCGACCCGGATGATCCACGCCAGCGGCCAGATCGACCTCCTGGACGACCTGGCCTGGTCGGCGGGGCTGTTCCCCGCCGCGCACGAGGCGCTGCTCGCCGGGGCGCCGATCCTGTGCGACTCGCGCATGGTAGCCAGCGGGATCATCCGTTCCCGGCTCCCCCGCGGCAACGAGGTCATCTGCCTGCTCGGCGATGAGCGCCTGGCCCCCCTCGCGGCCGAGCTGGGCACCACCAAGACCGCCGCGGCCGTCGAGCTGTGGCGCCCGGTGCTGGCCGGTTCGGTGGTCGCCATCGGCAACGCCCCGACGGCCCTGTTCCACCTGCTGGAGGTGATCGACGAAGATCCGTCGCTGCGCCCGGCGGCGGTGCTGGGCATCCCGGTCGGGTTCGTCGGCGCGGCCGAGTCCAAGCAGGCCCTGGCCGGTAACGACCTGGGCATCGAATACCTGGTGGTGCACGGGCGCCGGGGTGGCAGCGCGGTGACCGTCGCGGCCGTCAACGCCCTGTGCCCGGACCCGGGAGGCCGCTCCGGCGGCTGAGCCGCGGGAAGGCCTCCCGCCGCGCCGGGTAGCCGGTAAGCAGGCGGGGAACGTACCGGGACGGCAACGGCGAGAGGCCGGCTGGTGCCCGCCGGGGGCGGGACGGCGATCAGCTGGGCTGACCGGCCCCGGCCGCATCCGCTGGCGCAGCCTGGGCGCGCAGGCGGTCATTGGCCTGGCCGACATCGAGCTTCCACAGCAGCGCCAGGATGACGGCGTTGGCGATAGCCGGCACCCACAGGTACATGAAATACAGCATGGAGATCACGCCGCCGGGCTGCACCGGCGCATTGGCGATATACCCGGAGGCGGCGAGCAGCCACCCGGATAGCGCAGTGCCCAGGCCGCTGCCGATCTTCACTCCCAGCGACGTGCACGAGAACATGAGCCCGTCGATGCGCTTGCCGTGCCGCAGGAAGGTGTGCTCCGAGGCTTCGGCGATGAGGGCGTTGAGAGTGCCCTGCAGTGGCGCCATCCCGAGGGAGGCGACCCCGGAGAAGAACAGCATGAGCGGGATGCTGCCCAGGTATCCCCCGGCGATGACGCCCGCCCGGCCGAGCACCGCGATCACATATCCGGCCAGGTTCACCTTGTACATGCCGCCGGCCTTGGCGACCAGCGCCGGGGCGAAGAGCAGGCCGATGATGAGCGGGATGTTAATCGCCCAGGCGAAACTGCCGAGCAGGTTAGCGTTGCCCAGGATGTAGGTCATGAAGTAGATGCCCATGTTCAAGGTGGCCGTGAACATCTGGGTCATGATGAAGATGACGAGGATGAGCAGGTAGTACTTGTTCGCCGTGAGCAGCCGCAGCGCCTCCCCGGGCGGCACCTTCTCGGTGGCCTCCTCCTGGCCGGGCGCCCCGGCCAGTTCTCCGGGCGGTAGCTCCCGGACCGACATGACCGAGATCGTGTTCACTGCCAGGCCGGCCAGGGCGTAGATGATGCCCATGGTCCGCCAGCCCTCCACGCCGCCGCCGAGCATCCGCACGCACTCGACGGTGATGGTCTGGATCATGAGGCTGGTCCCGAAGGCGAACTTGAACCGGATCGACCCCATCTGGACCCGCTCGGCGGCGTTCTTGGTGATGAGCGCGGTCAGCGCGGAGTACGCGATGTTGTTCGCGGTGTAGAACACGGAGTTGAGCAGGGTGTACGTGATGAAGAACCAGGCGTACTTGGCGGTCTCGCCCATTGCGGGAGGAATGGCGAAGATCGCGATGATCATGGCCGCGCATCCGAAGAATGCCCAGAACATCCACGGACGGGCCTTGCCCATCTTGGTCTGGGTGCGGTCGAGGAGGGTTCCGAAGACGATGTCGGAGAATCCGTCGAAGATCTTCGAGACCATCATGAGCGTTCCGACGATCCCGGCGTTCAGGCCCATCGTGTCGGTCAGGTAGATCATGACGAACGCCGACAGCAGGGCGTACACCACGTTCCCGGCGACATCGCCGGAGCCGTAGCCGACCTTGTTGTACCAGCGCAGGTACTTCTTATCGTTCATCGCAGAAACCTTGCTGTGCGAAGGGATGGGTGCAGGGCGAAGCGGCGGCGCGGGGTCAGGCGATCCCGCGCCGCGCGGGGCGGTCTATGGGCTGGCGTGCCCGGCGCACCCGGCGCGCCCGGGCGCTTAGCCGGCCAGGGCGGGCACGAACCGCCAGGAGCAGGACAGCTCCCCGGCGTCGACGCGGTAGTGCTCCAGCAGGGCGGGGCCGCAGCTGCCTGAGCCGATTCCGGCCATCGCGGCGTCCAGGCACAGCACGGTGTGCGCGGAGGGGACCAGGTCGGCGTCGTGCCCGATCACCGTGAGCGCTTCCTGGGTGTACCGGGAGGCGTTGAAGGAGAACGGCGTCGCGCTCGCGACGGTGAGCGTGGCCGCCTCGCCGGCGATCGTCACGAGATCGCACCCGGCGTGGCTGCCGTTCTCCTGCGGGCGGATGTAGCTGACGAACAGGTCATCCAGGCTGCCGGAGTATTCGCCGTGCCGGCTGGCCCGGTGCTTGTCGATGTAGCTCTCCTGCGGGCCGAGCCCGAAATAGCTCACCTGGTTCATGTCCGCGGGCAGGAACAGCCGCAGCCCGAAGCGGGGCAGCGGCGGGAATTCGGGGTCACGCCGCGCGGTCATCGTCACGTCGAGCGTGCCGTCACCGTGCACGCGCCAGCGCGCCCGCAGCGACATGATCGGTTGCACGGACGGCGCGACCATGCTCGCCCGCGTCTCGATGATCACCGAGTCTTCCCGGTTCACGGCGGTGCAGGAGTACGCCCGGGCACTGGCCTGGTGGTACCGGGCCCGCTCCCACTCAGCCTGGATGAGCCGGTCGTTGTCGGTGGGCGCCCGCCAGATGTTCACGTCGCACGTGCGCTCCAGCAGCTCGGTGGCGCCGACGACCATGCTGGCCGGCGTGCCGGTGCGGGTGTCGAAGGCGTAGCTGAAGCCCTCCCCGCTCACCCTCAGCAGGCTTCCCTCTTCCTGGGTGCGCGGCATCGGGCCGTGCCCGGAGGCGTCCAGGATCGCCGCGGCCCGGCGGTGGCGCGGGTCCGCGGACGGCAGGCGGATCTCGTCGAATCCGAGCACGTGCCCGGCGGCTAGCAGCGGCCGGTCGTGCCGCAGCCGGTAGGTGATGGTGAGGAAGCAGCGCCCGGTCTCCGGCAGGTCCAGGCGCAGCGGCACGACCGTGGTGGCGCGCGGCGGCACCCGTTCCGCCAGCGGAACCGGCCCGGAGGCG
>CAMCQD010000125.1 GCA_945876925.1 uncultured Dermatophilus sp. | reverse complement strand
AGGGCGCGAGCACGAAAGCGCGCCCGGCCGCCCGCGGATGCGGCAGCACGAGGGCGTCGCCGGTGTCCTGCCCGGCCCCGGTCACGACATCGGTGCCGGCCAGCGGATCCCCGTATTGCACGAGGTCGAGGTCGAGCGTGCGCGGGCCCCAGCGCACGGTGCGCACCCGCCCGGCGCGGTCCTCGATCTCGTGCAGCAGCCGCATCAGCCCGGCCGGGCGGAGCGTGGTGTCCAGCACGGCCACCGCGTTGAGGTACGGCGGCTGCTGCGGACCGCCGACCGGATCGGTGAGGAATAGCGGGGAGAGCGCCCGCACCCGGGTACGCGGCAGCGCGCGCAGCCCGCCCGCGGCCCGGGCCAGCGTGACGGCCGCATCACCCTCATTAGCGCCGAGGGCGACCACCGCGGTGCGCACATCCCGCCGGGTCAGCGTCACCCCGACGTCGGTGAACGGGACCCCCACGGGTGCCTGCGGCTTGCGGACCCGCACCCGCACCTGCTCGACCAGCTCCCCGGCGAGGACGGCATCGGCGATCCGGGCGGCGAGCACCTCGATGAGGTCGGCGTGCTCCCCCTCGATCACGGCGACGGCGGTGGCGGCGGCCTGCGCGTAATCCGCCGTCGCGCCCAGGTCATCGCTGGCGGCGGCCGCGGTCAGATCGACCAGCAGCTCAAGATCAACCTCGAACGGCTGCGGCACGGCATGCTCGGAGGCGAGCACCCCGTGGGTGCCCAGGGCCCGCACGCCGTGGATGAAGATGGTGTCCCCGGTCTCAGGCGACCAGCCGGAGCCGTTCACCGGCCGCTCCCCGCAGGCGGTGCCGGCGCGGCGGCCGCCCGGGTAGCCGCCTCCACCCGCAGGGCGGCCAGCGTGGGAAGCACATCGTGCACCCGCACGCACCACGCCCCGGCCTGGGCCGCGAGCAGGCTGGTGGCGGCGGTGGCGGCATCCCGGTCGCCCGGGGGTGCCTCGGTGCCGTCCGCGGCCCGGTCGATCCGGCCGAGGAAGCGCTTGCGGGAAGCCCCCAGCAGAACCGGGTAGCCCAGCCCGGCTACCTCGTCCAGGCGGGCGAGCAGCTGCCAGTTGTGCCCGGCGGTCTTGGAGAACCCGAGCCCGGGGTCGAGGATGATCTGCCCGGGATCCACCCCGGCGGCGGTCATGGCCTCCACCCGGGTGAGCAGCTCGGCGCACACCTCGCTGACCACGTCGTCGTACCTGGTCAGCTCACCGGACTGCATGGTGGCGCTGTGCCCGCGCCAGTGCATGAGCACGAACGGGACTCCGGCCGAGGCGATCAGCGGCGCCATCTGAGGATCAGCCTGCCCGCCGCTGACGTCATTGATGATCGCGGCCCCGGCCTCCAGCGCCGCCCGGGCCACGCTGGCACGCATGGTGTCGGCGGAGACGACCAGGCCGGCCGCGGCCAGCCGGCGCACGACCGGCACGACCCGGCGCAGCTCCTCGGCCTCGCTGGGCCGTGCCGCCCCGGGCCGGGTCGACTCCCCGCCTACGTCCACGATGGCCGCGCCCTGCCCGGCCAGCAGGAGGCCGTGGGCGACCGCGTCGTCCTCGCCGAACCAGGCCCCGCCGTCGCTGAACGAGTCGGGGGTGACGTTGACGACGCCCATGATGAGGGTGGCGGGCACCCCGGTCTGCTGCCGGGTCACCGCCTCGGGGGCGGTGATGGCGCTGATCGCGGCGTTCACCGCCGGCTCCCGAAGATGAGTTCCATTGCCTCCGCCCGGGTCGCCGGGGAGCGCAGCTGCCCGCGCACCGCAGAGGTCACCGTGAGCGCCCCCGGCTTGCGTACCCCGCGCATCGACATGCACAGGTGCTCGCATTCGACCACCACGATCACCCCGCGCGGCTGCAGCACCTCCTGGAGGGCGTCGGCGACCTGGCCCGTGAGCCGTTCCTGCACCTGGGGGCGGCGTGCGAAGACGTCGACCAGCCGGGCGATCTTGCTCAGCCCGGTGACCCGCCCGTCCTTACCCGGGATATAGCCCACGTGCGCGACCCCGTGGAAGGGCACCAGGTGATGCTCGCAGGTGCTGTGCACGTCGATGTCCTTGACGAGGACGAGTTCGGCGTGATCCACGTCGAACGTCACCGTCAGGGCGTCCCGGGGGCTCATCCACATGCCGCCGAAGATCTCCTGATACGCGCGCGCGACCCGGGCCGGGGTGTCCGCCAGGCCTTCCCGGTCCGGGTCCTCGCCGATGGCGTACAGGATCTCGCGCACCGCCGCCTCGATCCGCGGCAGGTCGGCCCCGGCCCGGGCGGTCGCCGCCCCGGTCAGCGGGCCATCCTCGGTAAGCGCTCCCGGGGCCCAGGTGTCATCAGTGCGTCTGTCCATCGTCGTTTCCCCCGGCAGTGTCATCCGTGACGTCTCCGGCCGGCGCGGCCGGACCGCTCTGCGAAGCATCCGCCGCTTCCAGCTCCGCGGGGGTGAGCACCGGGGGGATCGAGCTGACGGCGCGATGCTCGCTGCTCAGCCAGATCTCGCGCGCCGGGCGCTTGCGCACCCCGGCGAAGATCCCGGCCAGTTCCTCCCGCCCGAGCGTCTCCTTCTCCAGCAGCTCGAGCACGAGCTGGTCGAGCACGTCCCGGTTCTCGTCGATCGCGGCCCACGCCTCGTCATGCGCGGCATCGATGAGGCGGCGGATCTCGGCGTCGACCACCTCGGCCAGGCCCTCGGAGTAGTCCCGCTCATGGCCCATCTCGCGGCCGAGGAACACCTCGCCGCCGCCCTGGCCCAGCTTCACCGCGCCGACGCGTTCGCTCATGCCGAACTGGGTGACCATCTTGCGGGCCATCTCGGTGGCCTTCTCGATGTCATTGGCCGCGCCCGAGGTCGGGTCGTGGAAGACGACCTCCTCAGCCACCCGCCCGCCCAGGGCGTAGGCGAGCTGGTCGAGCATCTCGTTGCGGCTGGTGGAGTATTTGTCGTCGGCGGGCAGCACCATGGTGTAGCCCAGCGCCCGGCCGCGCGGCAGGATGGTCACCTTGGTAACCGGCTCAGTGTGGTTCAGCGCCGCCGCGACCAGCGCGTGCCCGCCTTCGTGGTAAGCGGTGAGCTTCTTCTCCTTCGCGCTCATGATCCGGGTGCGCTTCTGCGGGCCGGCGACCACCCGGTCGATGGCCTCGTCCAGCGCCCGGTTGTCGATCAGCTGGGCGTTGCTGCGCGCGGTGAGCAGGGCGGCCTCGTTGAGCACGTTGGCCAGGTCGGCGCCGGTGAAGCCGGGCGTCCGGCGGGCGACGGCGAGCAGGTCGACCCCCTCGGCCAGCGGCTTGCCGCGCCCGTGCACCTCCAGGATGCGGTGCCGCCCCAGCATGTCGGGGGCTTCCACCGCGATCTGGCGGTCGAACCGGCCCGGCCGCAGCAGGGCGGGGTCGAGGATGTCGGGCCGGTTGGTGGCGGCGATGAGGATGACGTTGGTCTTGGCGTCGAATCCGTCCATCTCGACCAGGAGCTGGTTGAGGGTCTGCTCGCGCTCATCGTGCCCGCCGCCCAGGCCGGCGCCGCGGTGCCGGCCGACGGCGTCGATCTCGTCGACGAACACGATCGCCGGGGCGTTCTGCTTGGCCTGCTCGAACAGGTCACGGACCCGGCTGGCGCCGACGCCGACGAACATCTCGACGAAGTCCGAGCCGGAGATGGAGTAGAACGGCACCCCCGCTTCGCCGGCGACCGCGCGGGCCAGCAGCGTCTTACCGGTGCCGGGCGGGCCGTACAGCAGGACGCCGCGGGGGATCTTCGCGCCCACCGCGAGGAACTTGGCCGGCTCGGAGAGGAACTCCTTGATCTCGTAGAGCTCTTCGACGGCCTCGTCCACCCCGGCGACATCGGCGAAGGTCACCGTGGGCATGTCCTTGCTGGCGAGCCTGGCGCGCGACTTGCCGAACTGCATCACCCGGGCGCCCCCGCCCTGCACCTGCGAGAGCATGAACCACAGCAGCCCGAAGATGATGAGCACCGGCAGCAATGTGGAGAACAACTGGCCCATCCACGTGGTCTGCGCCGGGCGGTCGTTGTATCCCGAGGCCGGCATGTTCGCCTTCACCGCATTCAGCAGCTGCTCCCCGCGCTGGGGCACGTACAGGGCGTACACCTGGGTGACGCCCTTGAGGTCGCCGATATCCTGCGGCGAGGTGAGGGTCAGCTCGATGCGGTCGCGGTCCTCGAAGACCACCCGCTGCACCTGCTTATCGGTGATAAGCCGCTCGGCCTGGTATGTGTCGATGCGCTGGAATGAGCTGCGGCCGGCCAGGTTGAGTGCCGCGAACAACACGACCATCAGCAGCACGACCCACAGCAGGGGCTGGCGCAGGACTTTCTTCACATTCATCAATCGCTGTCGAGGCGGCCCGCCCCGTCCTTCCTGGTTGGTCCGTGCAGTACGCACAACGGCCGCAGGACTCGTCCGCGCAGCTACCTACGGCAACGATCCGACGGTACTACGGGCACCGGGCCACCCTGACCCGGCTTGTGCGCAGATACCCGCAGTGCGGCGATCTGCTGGGGGCAACGCGGCGAACCGGCCCGGTAGTTCCCGCCGCGCTGCTCACTGCTCGTAGACGTGCCGGGCCAGGGTCGCCAGGCAGCGCAGATTGCGGTAGTGCTCGGCGTAATCGAGGCCGTACCCGACGACGAATTCGTTGGGGATGTCGAAACCGACGTACTTGACATCGACTGCCGTCTTGGCCGCCTCGGGCTTGCGCAGCAGGGCGCACACTTCGACCGAGGCCGGCGAACGCGAGCGCAGATTCGCGATGATCCAGCTCAGGGTCAGGCCGGAGTCGATGATGTCCTCGACGATGATCACGTGCTTTCCGGTGATGTCGGTGTCAAGGTCCTTGAGAATGCGGACCACGCCGGAGGATTTGGTCCCGGAGCCGTAGGACGACACCGCCATCCAGTCCATCGGCACCGAGCCGGGCAGCGCCCGCATGAGATCGGCCATCACCAGCACCGCGCCCTTGAGCACGCCGACTAGCAGCACATCCTTGTCGTGGTAGCCGGCCCAGATCTCCTGGGCGATGTCATCCAGGCGGTCCAGGATCTGCTGCTCGGTGAGCAGGATCTTCTCCAGATCGCCTGGCACATGCGATGCGTCCACCGTGTCTCCTCGTCGTCAGGGTTCCCGCCAGGGCCGGTCCCCGGGGGCCGCCGGCCTCACGCGAGCCGGGCCGGGACCGCGCGGACCGCTGCGGCACCGGCCCGGCTCGCGCGCTGTCCATTCAACCCGATTCCGGCCTGCTGGCAGGCCGGGGTGGTCCCCCTGCCCGGGCAGTGCGTCCGGGCAAAGGAGCGGGCCGCCCTGGTATCCGGCGGTATTGACCATCCGGCTGGGCGGGGGCCTGGCTCCGCGCGGGCTCCGCCCCCGCCCTACGCGCGGGGCACCGGCCCGGAGGCGGGCTCACCCGGTCCCGCGGGAGCGGCCAGGACGATAGCTGCCCCCGAGCGCCAGACGGTGAAGGCACCGGGCAGATGCACCGGGCCCTGGCCGCTCCACCGGGTGATCAGCCGGTCGGCAGCGGCGACGTGGCCCTGGCCGAGCGCCCCGGCGGGCACCCCCGCCCGCTGGGCGAGCAGCCGCCACACCCGTCCCCGCACAGCCGGGTTCAGCGCGGCCAGGTCCTGAACCTGCCACGGTCCCGCGCCCAGCCGGGAAACCGCCTGGCCGGCCTGGGCGTCCAGCGCGTCCGCGTCGGCGCGCAGCAGCATCGCCGAGCGGGCCAGCGCCGCGCTCACCCCCGGCCCGAGATCGGTCTCGGCGCGGGCCAGCAGGCGGCGCACCCGGACCCGGGCGAACCGCGGATCGGCGTTGTGCGGATCG
>CAMCQD010000124.1 GCA_945876925.1 uncultured Dermatophilus sp. | reverse complement strand
CGGCGTCGGTGCCGGCGGGCACGGTGACGGCGGCCAGGCCGCCGCCGCGGGCGGAGCGGGCGTACTCCACCGCGGCCTGCTCACTGGTGGCCGAGGGCGGGCGCGAACTGCCGGGCCAGCGTCCGCCGGAGGGGATCTGGCGTCCGGTCGCGGCGGGCAGGGCGGCCGGGTCGGTTCGCACGTCCACGCGGCTTACCGGGGCGGCGGGGCCTGCCGCGTCCTGCGGGGCGGCGGGGCCGGGCGCCGGGAGAGCGGCGTCGTGGCCTGCGGCGTCTGAGTGGTCCTCATTCCCGCAGCCCCGCGCGGCGCCGGGGTCGCTGATGGTACCGGCCGGCTCGGCGTCACCGCTGGCGGCGCTCGCCCCGGCCGGGCCGGTCACGTGCGCCTGGCCACTGGTCGTGCTGGCGGCGGCCTGCGGCAGCAGCAACCCGGACAGGGCCGGCCCCCAGTCCTGGTCGGTGAGGATGGCCAGGTCGGCCGCGAACGGGCTGTTGAGCACGTCGCGCTGCGGCGGCAGCTGCGCCAGGTGAGCCGGCACGGGACGGCTGGCGATCACGATCCGGGGCGCGTTCATGCCGTCCAGGGTGCGCACCCCGGCGTGCAGCTGGGCCCGGCCGAGCAGGCGCAGCAGCAGGTCGGCGTCTACCCGGGGCTCATTGGTGTACCCGCGCACGCGACGGGCGGAGGCGACCGTGTTGCGGATCGCCTCGCTGAAACTGGCCCAGGCGCGCTGGTAGCCCTCGAACCAGTCCGGCGTGCCCGGGTTGGGCACCGCCGTGCGGCCCACTGCCCACGCGGCCGAGGACAGCTGCTCCGACCCGGCCAGCACCCGCCCGTCGTCGCTGACGACGATCGCGGCCACCGCCCCCACGCCACCGCGGCATTCCCGGTAGCGCAGCTGCGGCCCGCCCTGGGGCGAGCTCGCGCGCAGCAGATGGGCGTAGATCGCTTCGAGGTCGAACTCGCCCAGGTATACGGTGTGCTGCCAGGCCATCTGGGTGCCGTCGCGCGGCGCGGGCCTGGCGAGCATGTCCCACGGCAGCCGCCGCCCCTGCCGCCAGGCGACCACGGGGGCGCCGGGATTGTCCGGGTCGGGGGCCGGTACGGTGCGCGGCCCGAACAGCTCGGCACAACGCCAGTACTCCAGGACGTCAGCGATGGTCGCGTCCCGCAGGTGTGGTGTCGTCCCAGGCATGCAAGGAAGGCTAGTGACCGATTGCCCCACAACCGAACCGAGTCCAGGTGGCAGCCCTCCCGGTGGGTGCGCGGCCAGTACGCGCGCACCCTTTGCGCGGGGGAGCGCCGGGCAGCTGCGGGGCAGGCCCGGCGGGGGCTGCATCACCGGGGAGGCGGCGGCCTGGCCCCCGGGTGACGCCTAGCCGCCACGGGGAGGCACCCCGCCGGGGCGTGTGCCGGGCGGGTTCCCCGGGCTGCCGCTGCCGCCGGTGCGCAGGCGGTAACGTACCCGCTGGCCCCGCCGGATCGCGAGGCCAGCGCGCAGAGCGGGATGAGGCTGCACCGGACCACCGGGCGATGCCGGCGAAGGACGCACCGGCCGTATCCGCGCAGGCCGCCGACGTGAAAGGGGCACGTGAGGCGATGATCAGCCACTGCATGCCCAGCGACCCCGCTCCCGGTGCCGCTGGCCGCCAGGCGGATTCGCTGCCCCCGGAGGGCCGGGCGGCGCTGCGCGGCGGGGTGGCCGGCAACTATGCCGACCAGTTCCACATCTTCCTTCCGCTGGTGGCGCTCACCCCGGCGCTGCCGGTCCTGGCCGGGCCGCACGCGGGCCTGGTCACCGGGGCGATGGTGGTCATCGCGATGCTGCTGGGACGGCCTATCGGAGGGATGATCTTCGGCCGGGTCGCCGACCGCTGGGGCCGCACCCGCACCACGCGGCTGGCCATCGCCGGGACGGCCGCGTGCACTGCGGCCATCGGGCTGCTGCCCGCCTACGACGTCATCGGGCCGGCCTCGATCTGGGCCGTGCTCGTGCTGCGGTTCGCCGGCGGGGTGTTCATCGCCGGCGAGTACAGCGCCGCCATCCCGCTGGCGATGGAATGGTCCCGGCCCAGGCTGCGCGGCCTGTACTCCGGGCTGATCATGTCGATGGCGCCCTGCGCGCAGGCCAGCGTCGCCTTCGGCGCGGCCGGGCTGCTGGCCGCGCTGGGCACCGGCTCGTACGCGGCCTGGGGCTGGCGGGTGCCGTTTCTCGCCGGGGCGGCCGCCTCCCTGGGCATGCTCGCCTACTACCGGCGTCACGTGGTGGATGCCCCGGCGTTCCGGCGGCACCGGGCTGCCGGCTCAGCGGCCGCCCCCGCAGGGCTGCGCGAGGTCATGACCGGCCGCTACCGGGCCGCGTTCTGGCAGATGTTCGGCCTGATGACCGGGCTGTGGCTGATGACCCAGATGACCGTCGTCGCGCTGCCCGGGAGGCTGGCCGCGGACGCGGGCCTGGACGCCTCCTCGGTGCCGGTCGTCATGGGCTGCGCCTGCCTGGCCCAGGCCGCCGTGATGGCGCTCACCGGGCACCTGTCGACTCTGCTGGGCAGGCGCCGGTTCTTCCTGCTGTGGGGCGCGCTCGCGGCGATCGCCGGCCCGGGCGCGTTCTCGTGGCTGATGGGGCAGCGCACGCTGGGGGCGGCGATCGCCGGGGCCGCGATGCTGCAGATCGTCACGGTGACCGCGTACGGGCCGGTCGGGGCGTACCTGTCTGAGCGGCTGCCAGCCGTCGTGCGGGCCACCGGGTACGGCACGGCGTACAGCCTGTCGATCGTCATCCCGGCCCTGTACCCGTTCTACCTGCCCGCGCTGCAGCGGGTGCTGGGGGTCAGCGGGGCCGTCATCGGGCTGCTGGCGCTCGGCGGGGTCCTGGTCGTCGCATGCTGCGCCGCGGGACCGGCGCTGAGCCCGCGCGACCTGGAGTGCAGCGTCGAGGAGCTGGCCGCCCGCAGTGAGCGCCCGGCCGGCTAGGCGCGCGGTCTGAGTACGCGGCGCGCTTGCGCCCGGGCCTGCCCGGGAGCAGCGATGGACCGCAGCGGCGCTGAGGGGGCGCGGGAGGTGACAGGGGCTGCCGGAGAAGGGGAATCGGTGCTCGCGGGCTTAAGGGTGCGAAGGGGCGGTGACGGTGCGCGGGACGCGAGCCGGGTAACCACCTGCCGTGGCCGCAAAACCGCAGGCAGGGAGCTGGCGGGAGGACCCGGACCCCCAACCGGGTCATTCGCCTCACGCCGGGAAGCTGGCAGTCCCTCACCGGCTACAGGTTCATAGCGATCAGCCGTGGTAGCGCCTCGCCCTGCGTGCCCGTTCCCAATGGGGGCGCATTCTGGTAATGGGGTCGGAGGCGATCTTATTCAGTTCGGCCTCGGCATTCCGCACGGCCTCAGCTCGCAGGGCATTCGTTTTCCTGAGTTCCTCGTCGGCCGCTGCGATCCGGGTTTTCTGTGCCTCCCGGGCGCTGGGGGAGGCCGCCGCAGCCTGGCGGATCCCCTCGATGAGGTGCTGCACCTTCGTGATGTCCGGATTCTTGTACTTCACGGTCCTGCTCTTGCCGGTTCTGCTGTCGGCGATGCTGACCTCGGCCACTGCGGTGCCCGGTGAGCCATCGGATTCCCGGTCCGGGCGGTACGTGAGGACCGCGGTGATGAGGGGATGGAGGTCGAGGTGCCAGCCATCCACGTCGATGGTCAGGTCCGTGTACCGGATAGGCCCGTATGCGCCGTGAAGCTGGGGCCCGGCGGCTTTCACGCGTGCCCGCCGCGCGTGCTTCACCTTCCTGGCCCATTCGGAGTCCACGCGCCGCACCTGTGCCCGTGCCTCTCTGCGGCGCTTGAGGAGCTGCCTGTCGGCAGGGCTGAGCGCGCGTACCTCGCAGTGGTGAACCCAGCGGCCGTAAATGAAGGACCCGGCAATGGACGCGGCAGCCAGGGCGATGAGCCAGGCGGCCGGCTCGCGGGCTCTGCCGAGCAGGATCACCGCCTGCGAGCACACGATCAGGTCGGCGGCCCAGGCTGCTAGGGGTACCGCGATCCCGGGCCACGTCCAGGGCTCGGGGCAGGTAACGGGCCCCGCCGGATCGGGCGCGCCATCATGCCGGTTCGCCCCGCTGTCGGCCATGGGCCCTCCCCTAGGCAGCTGATTTCGACGGCAGTGTATGTGATCCGCCATCGGCTAGCGGTCCTCGCCACCCCGGCGGCGACCCGGGCGCGCGCCCTCCCGGGAGCAGGCCGGGTGACGCGGTGACGCCTCCGGTGCCGGTGGCTGTTTCCGGTGGCGGAAGTTAGCCGGGGGCGGGAAACCCGGATCGCCGGTCCGGGCGGGCCGGCCCGTCTACCCTGACGGCAGGCCCGGCGACGTGGCCGGGCAACCGGGGAGCGGGCAGCCTCGCCTGCGCGCCTCCTCACCGCCAGGTACCCGCCACCGCCGGCGGGTACGAGCACAGACGAGGCAGGTGTGCCATGACCGCGTTAACCAGCTCGCTGCCCGCACTCGCGCCGATGGCCGCCGGCACCGGATGGCAGCAGACCATGAGCGCCGGCCCGCTGCTGGGCATCGCCGCCGGGGCGGTGGCGCTGCTGCTCGTCATGGTCATCACGTTCCGGTTGCACGCGTTCCTCACGCTGGTGCTCGTGAGCCTGCTCACCGCAGTCGCGACCGGCATCCCGGCGGCGCAGATCGTGCCGGTCATGATCACCAACTTCGGCAGCACGCTCGGGTCGGTGGCGCTGCTCGTCGGCCTCGGGGCGATGCTCGGCCGGCTGATCGAATACAGCGGCGGGGCAAAGGTGCTCGCCGACACGATGGTCGCCCGGTTCGGCGAGGACCGGGCCCCCTACGCCCTGGGCGTGGCCTCGCTGTTCATGGGCTTCCCGATCTTCTTCGACGCCGGCCTGGTCGTCATGCTGCCGATCATCTTCGCCGTGGCCCGGCGGCTCAACGGCCCGGTGCTGCTGTACGGCATCCCCTCCGCGGCGGCGTTCTCGGTGATGCACGTGTTCGTGCCGCCGCACCCCGGGCCGGTCGCGGCCACCGAGCTATACGACGCCAACCTCGGCGTCGTGCTGCTGCTCGGCCTCATCATCGCCTTCCCGCTGTGGTACGTCTCGGGTTACCTGTGGGGTAAGCGCGTCGGGCGCACCTACCCGTTCCCGGTGCGGGGGCTGTTCGGCGAGGCCGATGACGACCAGATCACCGACCCGCCCCCGGTGCGCACCGTCATCGCCATGCTGCTGCTGCCGCTGGTGCTCATCTTCTGCAACACCGGCCTGGACTTCCTGCGCGCCCTGGGCGCGGTCGGCGGTGAGGCGCTGTGGTTCCACGTGCTGACGATGCTCGGCCGGTCCCAGGTGGCCCTGCTCATCTCGGTGCTGGTCGCCTCCTATGTGCTCGGGATCCGGCGCGGGGAGAACGGCACCGCGCTGGAGAAGATCATCGACTCCGCCCTCGGCCCGGTCTGCTCGGTAATCCTCATCACCGGCGCGGGCGGCATGTTCGGCGGCGTGCTGCGCGACTCGGGCATCGGTGACGCGCTGTCGGATTCGCTGAACAACCTGGGCCTGCCGGTGATCGTGGCGGCCTACCTGATCGCGGCCGTGCTGCGGATCGCGCAGGGCTCGGCCACGGTCGCGCTGGTCACCGCCGCCGGGCTCATGGCCCCCGCGGTCGCCGCGGGCGGGTTCTCGGCCCTGCAGATCGCCGCGATCACGCTGGCCACCGCGGCCGGCTCAGTGATCGCCAGCCACGTTAACGACTCCGGCTTCTGGCTGGTCGGACGGCTCATGGGGATGGACGTGGCCACCACCTTGCGCACCTGGACCGTGCAGCAGACCATCGAGTCCGTGCTCGGCTTCGCCCTGGCCGGGCTCGTCTTCGTCATCGCCT
>CAMCQD010000123.1 GCA_945876925.1 uncultured Dermatophilus sp. | reverse complement strand
GAACTCATCCAGCGGGTCCGCCACGAGGTCGGCGCGGTCGCCGCGCTCAAGGTCGTCGACGTGGTCACGGCACTGCCCAAGACCCGCTCAGGCAAGATCCTGCGCAAGACCATGCGCCAGATCGCCGACGGCCAGGAAGCCCAGGTGCCCAGCACCATCGAAGACGCCTCCGTCCTCGACCGCCTCCGCTCGGTCCTCTCCGGCGGGTAACCGCGGCCTCAGGGCTGCGCGCGCGGACGGCCCGGCGGCCAGGCAACTCCCGCCCGGCCGTCCGCGCGCGTAATTTCCGGTACCGCGACTGGTCAGCCACAGTAGTGGGGTGACGGATGG
This sequence comes from uncultured Dermatophilus sp., assembly GCA_945876925.1. Lineage (GTDB taxonomy): Bacteria > Actinomycetota > Actinomycetes > Actinomycetales > Dermatophilaceae > Dermatophilus. Next base: position 5,565 of record CAMCQD010000123.1, on the reverse strand, counting down.
GTCTGGGACGGCGGCCGGGGCCGGGTCGCCGGGAGACGCGGCGAAGGAGCCGTATACGCAGCCGATGCCGGCGGCGCCGCAGTTCAGCCCGGCGGCCGGGCCGGATGAGGGCGTCGCGCGGCTCGTAGACGGCGGCAAGCCCGCCAACGCACCGGGAACGAGCGACGCCCTGCCAGCCCCGGACGCGACCGCGCCCATGCTCGTCACCGGCACGCCCAAGCTGTCCTGGCGCGACCGGGCCACCGAAGCCGTGGCCGGGGCCGTGGCAGGCGCAGTCGCCGGGGACCAGGCGCCCACGTGGAGCCTGGACCTGCGGGCCATCCAGGACGGAGTAGACGAGCAGCACTCCCGCCAGGTCATCGACCTGGCGACCCGCGTAGCCACCTCGCTGCTATCCACCGGGGCATCGGCGGCCGAGGTTACCGCGAGCGTGCTGCGCATCGTGGCCGTGTTCAAGCTGCGCTCGGTACATGCCGACGTCACCTTCACCTCGATCAGCGTGTGCCACTACCGGGGAGCCGAGCCGCCGGTCACCACGATGCGCACGGTCCGCGCCCGGACCGCCGACTACGAGCGGCTGGCCCGGCTGCAGCAGCTCGTCAACGACATCGAGGACTCGCCCAGCCCCGACCTGGCCCGGGCCCGTGAGACCTTCGACGAGATCGCCTCCATGCGCCGGGTATACCGGTGCTCATTCGTCACCGTCGCCTCCGCGGCGATGGCAATGTCGGTATGCATCCAGCTCGGCGGCACCATCGCCGAGGTCGTGCTGTCGCTGTTCAACGCCGTCGCCGTGGACCGCGCCCAGCTGTGGGTAGCCCGCAGGCGGCTACCGGCGTTCTTCGCCCAGATCATCGGCGGGATGATTCCCACGGCCGTGGCGATCGGACTGGTCTACGCGGGCAGCCAGTCGGTGCCCGGGCTGGCGGGAGTGTCGGCGTCGGTCGTGGTGGCCACCGGGATCGTCGTGCTGCTCGCCGGGCTCTCCGTGGTTGGCGCCGCCCAGGACGCCATCGACGGGTATTACGTCACCGCCGCGGCCCGCTCATTCGAAGTGGTCGTGCTGACACTCGGGATCGTGGCGGGCATCCTGGCGGTGCTGAAAGCCGGCCACTCCCTGGGGGCACCGCTGGAGGTGGCACCCTATACCGGGCTGGCCAGCAGCCTGCAGACGCAGGTAATCGCCTCAGCGCTGATCGCGGGGACCTTCGCGCTGAGTTCCTACGCGGGCGGGAACACCGCCCTGCTCTGCCTGGCCACCGGCAGCGTCGGGTGGCTCGTGTACGCGCTGGCCACCCCGCTGAACCTGGGACCATCAGCCTCCAGCGGGATCGCCGCCCTGGTCGTGGGCGCGCTCGCCCAGGTGCTCGCCCGGGTCGCCCAGGTGCCCTCGCTGGCGTTGTCCACCGCCGGGATCGTGCCCCTGCTGCCCGGGCTCGCTACTTACAGCGGCCTGTTCCTGTGGGCCACGAGCGGGCCCGGCGACTACGAGGAGGCCTTCGCCGCGCTCACCGGGGCCATGTCGATCGGGCTGGCGCTCGCCGCCGGGGTCAGCCTCGGCAGCTACCTCGGCCGGGCCGCCCAGCGCGACGCCGGCCGGATCCGCGACCGCGCCCGCGAGCGCTCCCTGCGCCGGGCCCGCGCCGACGCCCGCGAGTGAGGGGCGGGTCCGGGCTGGGGGTGTGGTGCCGGGCGGGTAGCGATCGGAGGTATCCCGTTTTCGGGTTGGTGCGCGCGTTTATGCAGGTGAATGTGCGCAGGTGCCGGGGAAAGGGATACTTGGGATCGCTACGTCCGCCGGACACCCCCGGCGCGCGTGAGCCGGCCCGGGGAGCGGCCGGTACCTCCGCGGGAAGGCACGGTGGTGTGACCAGGTCAGCGCTCATCAGGGGTCAGGACGCGGTTAGTGATCCCGTCCGGCCCCCGGGGGCGCAGGCCAGCGGGCTGGAACGCCTGCGTGAGCCCGGCGAACACCCCGGTCCCCGGGGCGCGGGGCGGCGGGTCAGTTCGACACGATGGCGTCGCGGCCGGACCAGTCAGGGGAGCGGACGGCCTGGATCATGAAACCGGCCACGTCGGCGCGGGCGATCGTCGCCATGCCCTTCATCCTCAGGGCCTGCCCGGTGCGGTACGAACCGGCCGGCGGCTGGTTGGTCAGCGCCGTCGGGTACACCACGGTCAGGTCGATATCCGCGGCCCGCAGCACCTTCTCCGCCTCGGCCTTGTCGGCGAAGATGCCCCGCAGCAGCGTGCGGTAGCTGAGCCGCTGCACCCACGACGCCTGCGCGAACGTGCCGCCGACCCCGAACGAGGACATCCACACCAGCCGCCGGACCCCCGTGCGGGCCATCGCCCCGGTCACCGCGGCGGCCGCTTCGGTGAACAGCCCCGTGCGGCGGATGGTGCGGTGCCCCTGCCCCAGGGCCGACACCACCGCGTCCTGGCCCGCCATAGCCTGGGCGAGGTAGTCCGCGCTGCGGGCATCGCCCTGCACGAACCTGACCCGCCGGGCGAGGATGCCCAGCCTGGCCGGGTTACGGACCAGGACGGTGACCTCATCGCCCCCGTCGAGCGCGTAACGCAGCACGTGCTGACCGGTTGGCCCGGTCGAGCCGAGCAGGAGCAGTTTCATCGGTTCCCCCCGCGGATGCGCAGATACCGGGCCCGGGCAGCGGCGGTCAGCCGCCGCGCCGCTCGCGGGCCTGGCGGATCTTCTCCTCGCGCTCGCGGCGCAGGTTCTCCATGGGGTCGTCGTCGCCGAGCTGGGCGGGGCCGAACACGGTCAGCACAAGCCGGCGGATGCTCCACCACATGCGATATCCGAGGCTGAGACCCTCGTTGCCGGCCATGGGACTCCTTCGTCGTGGTGGGCTGGCGGACCGGTTGCCGGAACGCCCCGTCCGCGGCGCCGGCCGGTACGGCTGGCCAGTCCGGCGCAAACGTTCTCCTGCCTGAGTTTACCGCCGGGAGAGATGGATTCCGATGCCCGCGGGGGGAGTGCTCCGGGGCCTGGGGGCCGGTCTGGCCGCCTGTTCCGCGACGGCCGCCTGCCGCAAGCCCGCGAGCCGGCCACAATGACGCCGTGACTTCCCCGCGCAGCGTGATCCTCCTCGGCTCCACCGGCTCCATCGGCACCCAGGCGATCGACATCGCCATCCGCAACCCTGACCGGTTCCGGATCACCGCGCTCGCGGCCGGAGGCGGTCAGCTGGGCCTGCTCGCCCGGCAGGCGGTCGAGCTGGGAGCCGAGGCGGTCGCGGTCGCCGACGGCAGCATCGAGCAGGTGCGGGCCGCGATCGCCGACGCCCGCCGCCGCTACGGTGAGACGATCGCCACGGCCGCTGCGCAGGCGGGGGCCCTGAGCGGGGGTGCCCTGCTCGCCCAGGCGGGGGCCGCCGCCGCGCACCTGGGCGACGCGCCCCTGCCGGAGATCCTCGTCGGTCCCGGCGCCGCCGCCGAGCTGGCCGCCCGCCCGGCTGACGTGGTGCTCAACGGCATCACCGGATCGATCGGGCTGGCCCCTACCCTGGCTGCCCTGGCCGCCGGGAGCACCCTCGCCCTGGCGAATAAGGAATCGCTCATCGTCGGCGGCGACCTGGTCACCGCGGCGGCCGCGCCCGGCCAGATCGTCCCGGTCGATTCCGAGCACTCCGCCCTGGCTCAGTGCCTGCGCGGCGGGCCGCCCGGGGAAGTGTCCCGCCTCGTGCTCACCGCCAGCGGCGGGCCGTTCCGCGGACGCACCCGTGCCGAGCTCGCCGGGGTCACCCCGGAGCAGGCCCTGGCCCACCCCACGTGGAACATGGGCCGGGTCGTCACCACGAACTCGGCCACCCTGGTCAACAAGGGCCTTGAGGTCATCGAGGCTCACCTGCTGTTCGGCATCGGATATGAGCGGATCGCCGTCACTGTGCATCCGCAGTCGGTTGTGCACTCCATGGTCGAGTTCACCGACGGGTCCACCCTGGCCCAGGCCAGCCCGCCCGATATGCGCCTGCCGATCGCCCTGGGCATGGCCTGGCCCGCGCGGGTTCCCGGCGCGGCCCGGCCGTGTTCCTGGGACACCGCGTCCACCTGGGAGTTCTTCCCGCTGGACGAGGAGGCGTTCCCGGCCGTGGCGCTCGCGCGGCGGGCCGGGCAGGCCGGCGGCACGTATCCGGCGGTGTACAACGCCGCCAACGAGGTGTGCGTGGACGCTTTCCACGAGGGCGCCATCGGTTTCCTGGAGATCGTGGACACCGTCGCCCGGGTGATCGACGACTGGGACGAATCAGTGCGGTCCGGTCAGAACCATTCCGGCGCGGACGACGTTGAATGCGTGTTGTCCGCTGATGCGTGGGCCCGGTCCCGGGCCGCCAGCGTCATCGCGGGCAGGTGAGTACCGCAGCGGGCATGTTGGCGGGAGAGAAGGCGATCAGCAGTTGATGTATCTACTGGGCGTGCTGTTCATGGTGGTGGCCATCGGGCTGTCCATCGCGCTGCACGAGATCGGGCACCTGGTGCCGGCCAAGCGCTTCGGCGTGCTGTGCCGGCAGTACATGATCGGGTTCGGCCCGACTTTGTGGAGCCGTAAGGCTGGCGATACCGAGTACGGCATCAAGGCCATTCCCCTGGGCGGCTACGTCCGGATGATCGGCATGTACCCGCCCGGGAAGGATGCCCAGGCAGCTCAGGCGGCCGGATCGGACGCGGCTCCTGCGGCCGTAGCTCCCGCGTCCGGGGAGCCGGGTGAGCAGGGTTCGGGCGCCGGCAGCAAGGTGGCCGTTCCGGCCGGTGCTCCTGCCGCCGCGGGCGCTGCCGGAGCCGGGGGCGCCGCCCCGGGCGCTCCTGCCGCCGCCACCAGGCGCCGCCGCGCGCCCTGGACCGCCCTCATCGAGGAGGCCCGGCAGGCCTCCCTGGAGGAGATCGGCCCCGGTGAGGAAGACCGGGTCTTCTACAAGCTGTCCACCCCTAAGAAGCTGATCGTCATGTTCGGCGGGCCGTTCATGAACCTCGTCATCGCCGCAGTCGTGCTCACCGTCGTGTATACGGTGATTGGCGTGCCGCAGGCAGTCGGGGCGCAGGTCAGCAGCGTGGCCGAGTGCGTCCGCCCGGTGACCTCGGCCAGCGCGGACGCGAACCAGGCACCGTGCACCGCCGCCGACGAGCCCTCTCCCGCAGCCGCGGCCGGCATCCGCCCCGGAGACCAGGTCCTGTCCATCGATGGCAAGCCCATCAGCTCCATCGCCGACATCGCCAGGGCAGTCCGCCCCGCCGCTGGGCGCGCCATCGGCATCGTGGTGCGGCGGGACGGCCAGGAGATCACCCTGACCGCCCGCCCGATCACCGCCGACATGCCCGCGCTGGACGGCAGCGGCCAGGTCGTGACCGGCCCCTCCGGGCAGCCGCAGACCGTGCGGGCCGGCTACCTCGGCATGAACAGCCGGGACATCACCGCCCCGGTGACCCGCCCGGTCACCGAGGTTCCCGTGGCGCTGCGCGACGGCGTGGCCCAGACCGCCTCGGTGGTGGTGCAGCTGCCGGCCAAGCTGGTCGGCGTGTACCAGGCCGCGTTCGGCGGCCAGGCCC
>CAMCQD010000122.1 GCA_945876925.1 uncultured Dermatophilus sp. | reverse complement strand
CCGCGCAGCCCGCTGCGGGTGCTGCACGAGCTGGAAAGCGAGCTGAGCCGCCGCGGGGTCACCAGCCTGGACGAGGTGATCGGAGTGGCGCATCTGCGGCTGCCCTAGCCAGCTGGCAGGCCCGCATCGCGCCGGTACCTTTTACCGTCGGCAGAACAAGGAGAGCGATGTCCACCAGCAGTCCGGTACCCGGTCACGCCGTCACTCCCGCTGGCCGTGCCTCCTTCGGGGCGCGGCTGGCGGCGGCGATGGATGAGCACGGCCCGTTGTGCGCCGGGATCGATCCGCATGCCGCCGTGCTGGCCAGCTGGGGCCTGCCGGACGACGTGCGCGGCCTGGAGGAGTTCAGCGCCCGCTGCGCGGAGGCGTTCGGCGGGCACGTCGCCGTGGTCAAGCCGCAGTCGGCGTTCTTCGAGCGGTTCGGCAGCGCGGGGATCGCGGTCCTGGAGCGCACCCTGGCGGCGCTGCGCGAGGCGGGCACGCTGAGCCTGCTGGATGCCAAGCGCGGGGATATCGGCTCCACGATGGCCGGCTATGCGCAGGCGTACCTCAGCGATGGCTCCCCGCTGCGGGCCGATGCGGTGACGCTCAGCCCGTATCTCGGGTACGGGTCCTTGCGCCCGGCGCTGGACGCCGCGGCGGCTAGCGGGCGCGGGGTCTTCGTGCTCGGGCTCACGTCGAACCCGGAAGGGCCCTCGGTGCAGCACGCCCGCACGCAAGGGGGGCTCAGCGTGGCCGGGCAGATCGTCGCCGGGGTCCGCGCGGATAACGAATCTGCCGCGCGGGCAGGTGTTCTGGGCAGCGTGGGCCTGGTCATCGGCGCCACCGTGGGTGATGCCGTTGAGAAGCTGGGGATTGATCTGGCGGCGGCTAACGCGCCCCTGCTGGCCCCCGGTATCGGCGCTCAGGGTGCCACCGCCGCCGATGTGCGCCGGATTGCCGGGGGTGCCGTGGCCAATGTGCTGGCTAACTCCAGCCGCGATCTGCTCTCGGCCGGCCCGGACGTGGCTGACCTGCGCGCACGCGCGCTCCAGCTCGCCGGGCAGCTCGCCGGGATACGGCAAGCATGACCGCCGCCGCAGCGCCGCCCCCGATGGGGCCAGAAGGTCCGGGGCTCCCCGCCGAGCTGCTGGAACTGCGTCATTCGATCGACAATATCGACGCCGCGATGATGTATTTACTCGCTGAGCGCTTCAAATGCACTCAGCGGGTCGGCCGGCTCAAGGCCGAACGCGGCCTGCCGCCGGCTGATCCCGAGCGGGAGAAGGCGCAGATCGAGCGGCTGCGCTCGCTGGCGTCCCAGGCCGCGCTCGATCCGGCTTTCGCGGAGAAGTTCCTCGAGTTCGTCGTCGAGGAGGTCATTCGCCATCACCGGGCCATCGCCGCTGGCGAAGGCCCCGCCGGGAGTGGTGATTAATCTCCTTGCGCAGGTGAGGAGGCCTCGCTAGGTTGCGCATTGGATGGTCGAGCGTGATCCGCGCCGGCCAGGCGGCCCGGGCGCGCACCCGGTGATGCCGGTCATCCGCCAGGAGGGATTATCGGCCCCGGGTAACCGGACCTGCGCGTACAGTCGCCTGCGAATGCGCGGATCACATTAGAACCGTCTTTGCGCCAACTGAATTCGCAAACGCTGTCGGGCGTTGGGCACCTGGTGCTGGCCTATAGGCTGCATCAGGCGGTCCGATAGGCCGTCAGTTCCCACCCGCACCTGCGGTGCCACTGGTACCAGGGTGCCGATCCGTCGAGGAGAGAGACGTGGCTCTACCCCAGCTCACGCCCGAGCAACGAGCGCAGGCATTGGAGAAGGCCGCTGAGGCCCGCCGCGAACGTGCGGCCGTCAAGCACCGGCTCAAGGCTTCTCAGGGTTCGTTGACCGACGTGATCAACGAAGGCAAGACCAACGAAATCATCGGCAAAATGAAGGTTTCCTCGCTGCTGGAGTCCATGCCTGGCGTCGGCCGGGTACGCGCCAAGCAGATCATGGAGGAGATCGGCATTTCCGAGACGCGCCGCGTGCGCGGCCTGGGCGCCAACCAGATCGCCGCGCTGCTCGACCGTTTCGGCGAGAGCTGAGGTGACCCGGCGGCGCCTGGTCGTGCTGGCCGGCCCCACTGCCGTGGGCAAGGGCACGGTCGCCGCGCGCGTGCGCCAGCAGCACCCGGAGATCCTCGTCTCGGTCTCGGCGACGACGCGGCCGCCCCGCCCCGGCGAGGTCGACGGGGAGGATTACGTCTTCCTCACTCCCGCCGAGTTCGCCCGGCGGCAGGCCAGCGGTGAGTTCCTCGAGACTGCGGTGGTGCACGGGCGCGCCAGCTACGGCACCCTGCGGGCGCCGGTGGAGGCCGCGCTGGAGGCGGGCCGTCCGGTGCTGCTGGAGATCGACCTCCAGGGTGCCCGGCAGGTGCGCCAGTCCATGCCCGGGGCGCTGTTCGTCTTCCTCGCCCCGCCGAGCTGGGACGAGCTGGTGCGGCGCCTGACCGGGCGCGGCACGGAATCCCCGGCCGAGCAGCGGGCCCGGCTGGAGACCGCCCGGGTCGAGCTCGCCGCTGCCGCCGAGTTCGACGTGACCATCGTCAACGACGAGGTGGAGCGCGCCGCCGCACAGCTCGTATCATTGATCGATCCGTGATAGCCGTGCGCCCGCTATTAGCGAGGCGGGCTGCTGACGGCTTTCACGCCCGTATCGTCAACGAAAGAGAACTACGTGTCCGGCACTCCTGCCCAGCCCATCGGCATCACCAACCCGCCCATCGACGACCTCCTCGAGGCCGCCGAGAGTAAGTACGCCCTGGTCATCTACTCAGCTAAGCGCGCCCGGCAGATCAACGCCTATTACGGGCAGCTGTCCGAGGGGCTGCTGGAGTACGTCGGGCCCCTGGTGGAGACCGAGGTGCACGAGAAGCCGCTGTCGGTGGCCCTGCGCGAGATCAACGAGGGCCTGCTCACCTCGACTCCGGTCGAGGTCTGAGACCCCGGGCCTCGCAGCCGCGCGGCATTCCTCGTCAGCACGTTTTCCTCAAGGGGGCATTCCCGTGCAGTCCAGCCGGCCCGGCCTGCCGCCTGGCTCCGCCGGGTCAGGCGGAGCCAGGCGGCAGGTCGTGCTCGGCGTCGGCGGTGGAATCGCCGCGTACAAGGTGGCCGGGCTGCTGCGCCGGTTCACCGAGTCCGGTGACGAGGTCACCGTGGTGCCCACCGCGGCGGCGCTGCGGTTCGTCGGCGAGGCGACCTGGTCGGCGCTGTCCGGCCGGCCGGTGACGAGCGAGGTCTGGGACGACGTGGACCAGGTGCGCCATGTCCGGCTCGGCCAGGGCGCCGACCTGGTCGTGGTGGCCCCGGCCACGGCCGACCTGCTCGCCCGGGCGGCGCACGGGCTGGCCGGCGATCTGCTCACCAATGTGCTGCTCACCGCGCGCTGCCCCGTCGTCATGGCCCCGGCGATGCACTCCGAGATGTGGGCTCACCCGGCCACGGTGGCCAATGTTTCCCTGCTGCGGTCCCGCGGCGTGACCGTCATCGAGCCCGCCAGCGGGCGGCTGACCGGAGCCGATTCCGGGCCCGGGCGGATGCCCGAGCCGGAGGAGATCTACCAGGCCGCGATGGCGGTGCTCGGCGGCCAGCCCGGCGCGGGACCCGCCGGTGCCGGTGCGCGCCGGGACCTGGCCGGGCTGCACGTCGTCATCAGCGCCGGCGGCACCCGCGAGCCGCTGGACCCGGTGCGTTTCCTCGGCAACCGCAGCTCGGGTAAGCAGGGGTATGCCCTGGCCCGGGTGGCCGCGGCCCGCGGTGCCCGGGTCACCCTGGTGAGCGCCAACGTCACCGAGCCGGTCCCCGGCGGGGTCACCGTGGTGCCGGCCGGCAGCGCCCGCGAGATGCGAGAGGCGGTGTTCGCCGCCGCCCTGGGCGGTCCCGGCGAGGACGGGCCGCGGGCCGATGTCGTCGTCATGGCGGCGGCGGTGGCCGATTTCCGGCCGCGTACCGTGGCCGCCGCGAAGATCAAGAAGTCCTACGACGGCACCGGGCCGGACTTTGGGCAGGACGCCCCGGTCATCGAGCTCGTGCGCAATCCCGACATCCTGGCCGAGCTGGTCGCGGCCCGGAACGCCGCCGGGCTGGCGCGGCCGTTCATCGTCGGATTCGCCGCCGAGACCGGGGACGAGGACGGCGACGTGCTCGCCCACGCCCGCCGCAAGCTGGCCCGCAAGGGCGCGGATCTGCTGGTCGCCAATGAGGTCGGGGACCAGCTCACCTTCGGCCAGGACAGTTCCACGGTGTACCTGCTCACCCCCGGGTGCGAGCAGGTGCGCCAGGTCGGGCCGGCGAGCAAGGACGACATCTCCCAGCGGATCTGGGACGTGGTCGGGCCACTGGTTCCACGGCCGTAGACTCGCCAGCGACAACAGCTAGATCGATATCCGCCGAGCCGGGTGCCTGGCCGGGCTGCCCCAGCGCCGCCCGCCGGGACGGCCCGGCACTTTTCACCACGACGCCGCACCGGCCAGCAGCGGCCGGCGGCAGCAAGGAGCGCCTACGTGTCTCGCCTGTTCACCTCCGAATCCGTCACCGAGGGGCACCCTGACAAGATCTGCGACCAGATCAGTGACGCGATTCTCGATGCCATGCTGGCCCAGGACCCGCACGCCCGGGTCGCCGTCGAGACGATGGTGACTACCGGGCTGGTGCACGTGGCCGGCGAGGTCGCCACCACCGGGTACGTCGACATCCCCAGCCTGGTGCGCAAGACCATCATCGGCATCGGCTACGACTCGTCGGTCAAGGGATTCGACGGGAAGACCTGCGGCGTCGAGGTCTCCATCGGCGAGCAGAGCGCGGACATCGCCCAGGGCGTCGACACCGCCTACGAGAACCGCACCGGCGGCGTGGACCCGCTGGACAAGCAGGGCGCCGGCGACCAGGGCCTCATGTTCGGGTACGCGTGCGCCGACACCCCCGAGCTGATGCCGCTGCCGATCTTCCTCGCCCACCGGCTCGCCGAGCGGCTCACGGCGGTGCGCAAGTCGGGGCAGATGGCCTACCTGCGCCCGGACGGCAAGACGCAGGTCACGGTGCTCTATGAAGATGGCAAGTGACCATCGGCTACGACGGTGACCGCGCCGCGGTCCTGGACACCGTGGTGGTCTCCAGCCAGCACGCCGAGGACGTCAGCCTCGAGGCGCTGCTCCAGCCCGACATCGAGAAGCTCGTGATCAAGCCCGTGCTGGAAGACCTGGCGGACTCAGGGGTCGAGCTGGACGCCTCCGGCTACCGCACCCTGGTCAACCCGACCGGCAAGTTCGTCGTCGGCGGCCCGATGGGCGACGCCGGCCTGACCGGCCGCAAGATCATCGTGGACACCTACGGCGGCATGGCCCGCCACGGCGGTGGCGCCTTCTCGGGTAAGGACCCCTCGAAGGTGGACCGGTCGGCGGCGTACGCCACCCGCTGGGTCGCCAAGAACATCGTCGCGGCCGGCCTGGCCAAGCGCTGCGAGGTGCAGACCGCCTACGCCATCGGCAAGGCGCAGCCGGTGGGCCTGTACGTGGAGACGTTCGGCACCGAGACGGTCCCGCTGGACGCCATCGAGCGGGCCATCGATCAGGTGTTTGACCTGCGCCCGGCGGCGATTATCGACCAGCTCGACCTGCTGCGCCCGATCTACCAGGTGACCGCCGCCTACGGTCACTTCGGGCGCACCACGGCTGATGGCGTGCACAACCCGTTCACCTGGGAGAAGACCAACCGGGTGGAGGAGCTGCAGCGCGCCGTGCGCGGCTGAGCCGTCGCTGGAACCGGCCCGGACTGGCCTGACCGGTCCGGGCCGGTGGCGTCTGCGCTGCCCGGACCGCGATGAGGACACGCCGGTGCCTGCCGGGCGCCGGCACCGTTCGTCAGGAGGTGAGCCG
>CAMCQD010000121.1 GCA_945876925.1 uncultured Dermatophilus sp. | reverse complement strand
GGCCGCGATCCGCTTCCCGGTGATGCTGACCTGCTCCAGCAGCGCCGGGACGCTGATCTCGTTACCGCAGATGGCGCCCTGGACGGCGCTGGACCTGATCCGCACGGCAGGCCCGGCGGCGTCGCTGAGCCGGTTGCCGGTCACGTAATTGCCGCCCCGGTCATACCGGGCCGAGTCCGGCTGGATCTTGACGTTCCAGCCCCGCGACCCGGAGATGACGTTGCCGCTGACGATATTGCCGTGCCCGCGCAGCTCGACATTGCTACCGCCGAACCCCTGCGCCTCCATGTTGGCCGAGCACGTGTTACCCGCGAACACGTTGCCGGAGGCGTGCTCCTTGACGTCGAAGCACTCCGAGCCGAAGGTGCGGATGACGTTGCCGATGACGCGGTTACCGTTACTGGCGTCCCTCCCGGCCAGGGGCTGGCCGCCGGATCTGGGCGAGGTGCCGATGTACACCCCCTCGCCGTTGTGGTACCGGTACTTATCCGGGCCGCCGCCCTTGCCGTACATCCCGCAGTACTGGATGGTGGAGCGCTCGATCACGTTGCCGCTGGCGTTGTTCCGCATCCGGACGCATTCCCCGCCGGCGCCGGACAGCCACATGCCGGACAGCCTGACCCCGCGCACGCCCCGGGTGGAGTCCGCAGCGCCGAGGTAGACCAGCCGGCCGTCCCTGACCTTCGAGCGCACCGAATCCTTCCACGAGTCAATCTGCCCGGCGCTGACCGGGTAGGTGACGCCCGCCAGTTTCTCCTGGCCGTCGATGGTGAACCCGGACAGCTCGATGTAATCGTGATCGATGCTGACTACCCGGGAGGTGCCGTACAGCACGGCCTTATAGCGGCCGGAGCGATCGAATCCGGTCTCCGGGCCGGCGATCCGGATGGGGGCCTGCGCGGTACCGGAGCGGACGGTCTTCACCCGTTCGCGGTACGTGCCCGGGGCCAGCCGGATGGTGGTGCCCGCGGTGGCTTTCCGCAGGGCGGCGGTGATGGTCCGCAGGGGGGCCGGGGCGGTCCCGGCGGCCTTATCGGACCCGTCCGGGGAGACGTGGATCTCCCTTGCGGAGGCGGCAGGTGCCAGGGCAGGCGAGGCGGCCGGGGCCGCGCTGGCCGGCATCGCCGGGAACAGGGCGAGGGCCGCCGTGAGCGCGGCGAGCAGGACTCGCCGGAACGTGCGGATCGCCGGGGCAGGACGGAAACGGGCGCGCGCGAGGAACGCGTGGCAGGCAGGGGGCACGAAGGTGTGGTCTCCGGAATCGGGGGCAGGTGACCTCGAGTCAGCTCCGGATGAGGGGCGGAGGGCGGTAGCGCTCGACGTCCTACCTCATCGGCACGATCCCGGGGAGGCTGAGCCGGATGCGTTACCTCCGTCCTGGACGCCCTGCCCGGCTGCGGGCAGACGCACCTCGAACCGGCAGCTGCCCTGATCGCTCACCCCCGCGGTGACCGTGCCGCCGTGCCGCGCCACCAGCTCCCGGACGACGGCCAGGCCCAGGCCGGTGCCTGCCGGGCGGGCCGCACGCGCCCCGGGCAGCCGGGCGAACCGGCCGAAGACCGCCTCGCGCAGCCCGGGCGGGACCGGGTCGGCGTCGTCATCGACCGTGAGGATCGCCTCGCCGCGTTCCTGCCGGACCTGCAGCTGCACCCCGCCGCTGGTGTGCTGGGCGGCGTTGTCGGCGAGGTTCCGCAGCACCTGGGCCAGCCGCCCGGCGTCGCCGATCACCCGCGTGGCCTGGATCGACGAGGTGACCGGAGCCACCCCGATGGCGCGCAGCCGGCGTGCCTCGGCGTGCACGAGGTCATCTAAGTCGACTTCCTCGCGGGTCAGCATCAGCCCGCCGGCGTCGGCCTGGGCGAGGGTGAGCAGGTCCTCGACGAGGCGCTGCATCCGGGCCACCTCTCCCAGCAGCAGCTCGTCGTCGCGTCCGGGGACCGGCGAGGTCTCCACGAGGGTGCGGATCGTGGCCAGCGGGCTGCGCAGCTCGTGAAATGCCTCGGCGACGAATCCGCGCTGGCCGTCCTGCGCGCCGTGCGCTGCCCCGGGCCTCGCCATCGCCTCCCCCTTCGTCTCCGGCGGGGGCGGCCTGCCCTCGCCGGGACTCCATCGTGGCAGGGTGGAACACCTAACTGAACCGGTTTCGGCGGGAACTGATGAGGTGACCCATGCGAGTGCTGCTAGTCGACGACGAGGTCGCGCTGGCCGAGTCACTGCGCCGCGGCCTGGTCCGCGACGGCTTCGTCGTCGATGTCGCCCATGACGGCATCACCGGTGAGGACCTGGCGACCACCCGCAGGTACGACGCCCTCATCCTCGACATCATGCTCCCGGGGCGCAATGGCTATGACGTCCTGCGGAATCTGCGCGCGCAGCACACGTGGACGCCCGCGCTCATGCTCACCGCCAAGGACGGCGAGTACGACCAGGCCGATGCCTTCGACCTCGGAGCCGACGACTACCTCACCAAACCGTTCAGCTACGTCATGCTCGTCGCCCGGCTGCGCGCCCTCATCCGGCGCGGGGCGCCCGCCCGTCCGGTGACGCTGACCGCCGGCGATCTCACGCTCGATCCGCCCCGGTACGTGGCCGCGCGCGGCGGCGTGCGGATCCACCTGACGGCCAAGGAGTTCGCGCTGCTGCACTACCTCATGCGACACGCCGGCGACGTCGTCTCGAAGACCGACATCCTGGACAACGTGTGGGAAACGGATTTCGAGGGCAGCGACAACATCGTCGAGGTGTACATCGGCTACCTGCGCAAGAAGATCGACACCGCCTTCGGTGTACACACACTCCACACGATCCGGGGCGCCGGCTACCGCCTCGGCACCCCCCCGGAGACCGGGTAGGACAAGTAATCCTTATCTGCTACAGCAGTTTTCCCAAAGAACGCTGCTACCTTGTGAGTGCGCTGGCAGCGGCCTACGATCCGAGACGAACGCGGCCGAAAACGGAGCCGCGCGGTGGGGACAAAATCGGGGAGCCGGGGGAATCGTGCAATCGGGGCCCGCTGTGTCGCTGGTGCGGCAACGCGATGTTGATGCTTACTCACAAAACCGGGGACGCATCCCCGCCCAGGCGCTGCCAGGCGTCCTGGGACGGATCGTCTCAGCAGTCAGCGTGCTCGGCTGCGCGGTGACCGATGAGGCCGTGGTGGCGCTCACATATGATGACGGTCCGGACCCGGTCCACACCCCGGCCATCCTCGACGTACTGGACGCTGCCGAAGTCAAGGCAACCTTCTTCGTGCTCCTCCCGGCAGCCCGCCAGCACCCGAAACTCATCGCCGAGATCGTCGCCCGCGGACACGATCTGGGCCTGCACGGCGCCGATCACACCCGCCTGTCAGCGAAGTCCGCGCGCGCGGCGGTGAACGCCGTCGGCGCCGCGCGGGACGAGCTGGCCGTCCTGGCCCGCACCCCGATCACCTTGTACCGGCCCGCATTCGGGGCGCTCACCTGGCGGCAGGTGATCGGCATCCGCCGTCTCGGCCTGGACATCGTGCTGTGGAGCGCCTGGGCGCAGGACTGGCAGCCCGCACCGGTCGAGTCGATGATCGAGCTTGCCGAGACCGGCGCGCACCCCGGCAGCATCATCCTGCTGCACGACGGCGCCCAGGGCCAGGCACTCACCGATCTGCCCGCAGGCTTCCCCAAGGACCGCCTGAGCAGCGAGCTCATCGCCCGGCTCGCCGACATCGGGTACTCCTTCGCCACCGTCACCGAACTCGCGCGGCTCACGCAGGGAAGGATGCGCGGCTCCGAGAGCGCGCGCTCCGCCCGACGGCTCGCCGCGCAGGCCGCGCAGCCAGCTCCAGGCAGCGCGCCCGCCACCTGAAAGGACACGCCGTGACTACAGACCACACTGGCCCCGCCGGCCAGGAACCCGGATCCGAAGAGGGCCAGCCTGCCCGCGAACCGGTCATCAGCGTGGTCATCGCCTGCTACAACGCCGAGCACACCCTCGGCGAGCAGCTCGACGCCCTCGCCCGCCAGGACGTCACCGAGCCGTTCGAGGTCATTCTCGCCGACAACGGCTCCACTGACGGCTCGGCCGCGCTGGCGAGAAGCTACGCCGCCCAGGGCAGGCTCGATCTGCGCGTCGTGGACGCCTCCGGGGCGAAGGGCCCCGGATTCGCCCGCAACACCGGGGTGATGGCCGCCCGCGCCGATCTCATCGCGTTCTGCGACGCCGACGATGTCGTCTTCGGCGACTGGCTGCGGCTGATGCTGGCCGCGCTGCGCACCGACCGGTTCGTCGCCGGGACGGTCAAGCTCGACCGGCTCAACACCGAGGGCGTGCGCCGCACCCGCTCGGCGCACCAGACCGATCGCCTCGAACGTTCCCCGGTAGCCGGCGGCCTGCCCCACGCGGGGGCAGGCAACATGGGCCTGCACCGCGAGGTCTTCCTCGGCGTGAACGGCTTCGACGAGAGCCTGCGCTGCCTGCAGGATGCCGACCTGTGCTGGCGCATCCAGCTCGCCGGGACCCCGCTGGCCTTCCACCCCGAGATCCTCATCGACAACCGGCTGCGCTCCACCGTGATCACCATCGTCAAGCAGGGATTCCTATACGGGCGCAGCTTCGCCCAGCTCGAGTCGCGGTACGACTCCGCTGACCAGGACGACGCCGGGCAGGGTGAGGACGGCGGCCCGGTCCGCAAGATCGCCGGCTACCTGAAGGACACCGGCTTCCGGGGAATGCTATGGAACGTCGCCTGGCACCTGGGGCACCGGCACGGGGCCTACTGGCTGCGCGGCCAGGGCGCGCCCGCCGTGCGCAGCAGCATCACCGCAGGCGCGGAGGCGGCATGAGCGAGGGCATAGCCCAGGGCGCGATCCCCGCCCCGGACACGGCGATCATCATCGGGCTGGGCTACGTCGGCCTGCCCCTGGCCAAGGCCGCGCTCGACGCCGGCGTCAGCGTCATCGGCTACGACCTGTCGGCCCGGGTGGTGAGCGGGCTCAACGCCGGGCGTTCCCACATCGACGACCTGTCCGACGCCGACATCGCCGCGATGCGCGCCGCCGGTTTCGAGGCCACCACCGATCCCGCCCGGATCGCCAGCGCCGGCGTCGTCGTCATCTGCGTGCCCACCCCGCTGGGCAGCGACGGCGGCCCGGACCTGCGGGCCGTGCTCGGCGCCACCGCCGCGGTCGCCAGGCACATGTCGCCGGGCACCACGGTGATCCTCGAATCGACCACCTACCCGGGCACCACCGACGAGGTCGTGCGCCCCCTGCTGGAGGACGGCGGGCGCACCGTCGGCGAGGACTTCTACCTGGCCTTCTCACCTGAGCGGATCGACCCGGGCCGCAAGGACTTCGGTCCGGCGAACACCCCCAAGGTGGTCGGCGGGTGCACCCCCGGGTGCGCCCGGCGCGCCGGTGAGTTCTACGGCCGGTTCGTCTCCCAGGTGGTGCCCGTCAAGGGCACCCGGGAGGCCGAGATGGCCAAGCTCATCGAGAACACCTACCGGCACGTCAATATCGCCCTGGTCAACGAGATGGCCCGGTTCTGCCACGACCTCGATATCGACCTGTGGGAGTCGATCCGGGCCGCCGCGACCAAGCCCTTCGGGTTCCAGGCGTTCTACCCGGGGCCGGGCGTGGGCGGGCACTGCATCCCGATCGACCCGAACTACCTGTCGCACCGGGTGCGCAGCAAGCTCAAGTACCAGTTCCGGTTCGTCGAGCTGGCCCAGGACATCAACGCCGGCATGCCGGCCTATGTGGTGTCCCGCACCCAGGAGCTGCTCAACGACCGCGGCCGGGCGGTGCGCGGCTCGCGCGTGGTGCTGCTGGGCGTCACGTACAAGGCCGACATCGCCGACCAGCGCGAGACCCCGGCGACCGATGTGGCCCGGGGGCTGCTCGCCCGCGGCGCCGACGTGCGCTT
>CAMCQD010000120.1 GCA_945876925.1 uncultured Dermatophilus sp. | reverse complement strand
TGGTGGCTCTCCGCTCCTCGGGTTCCCTGGCCGGGCGTGCCGGGTCACCGGCCGGGCATATTCCATACTGGGCGCGCACGCGTCACACGGGCGAGACGCGCGCGTAACACGGCCGAAACGATCCTGGCCGACAGTTCATCTGATGGCCCGCCTCGAGCATGGTCCCATCCGGCACGTCCTGCCCGGGCCGCGCCACCGCCCGGGCCGCGGGCGGCGGACGCAGGCGGGCCAGGTGCCGGCGGGTCAGCGCCGGACGGGACAGCGAATCAGCCGGCGGGGTTCCCTGCCGCCGGCACGGCACGCGCCTGGGACTCCAGGCCGGTTGCGCGGCAGGCAGGTTACTGCGGCGCGCCGGGCGGGACAACCGTGCCTGCGGCGTCGTCACCCCGACAGCGGACAGCGCCGTCCGCTGCCAGCGCGGCATCACCCGATGCCCCAATGTCACAAGGACGGTGGTCACGTGTCCGTCATCCCCTTCTCGGCGCGGCCAGCCGGCGATGGTCTGTACGACCCGCTGAACGAGCACGATGCCTGCGGCGTCGCCATGGTCGCCACGTTGCGCGGCACCCCCGGCCACGACATCGTCGAGCAGGCGCTCACCGCGCTGCTCAACCTCGACCACCGGGGCGCGACCGGCGCCGACCCGCTGGCCGGGGACGGGGCCGGCATCCTGCTGCAGCTCCCTGACGAGTTCCTGCGCGCCACCAGCGGCGTCGAGCTGCCCGAGCCGGGCAGCTACCTCGCCGGCATGGCCTACCTGCCCGCTGACCTGGCCGGCGCCGCCGACGCCCGCCGCCAGATCGCGGACCTGGCCGCCCAGGAGAACCTGCACGTGCTGGGCTGGCGGCAGGTCCCCACCCGGCCCGGGGTCATCGGCGCGGCCAGCCGCGAGGTGATGCCCTCGTTCTGGCAGGTGTTCCTGCGCTCCGCCGAGCCGGGCCTGAGCGGCCTGGAACTGGAGCGGCTGGGCTTCTGCCTGCGCAAGCGCGCCGAGCACGAGATCGCCCAGGTGTACTTCCCGTCGCTGTCCTGCCGCACGATGACGTACAAGGGCATGCTCACCACGACGCAGCTGCGCGAGTTCTTCCCGGACCTGTCCGATGAGCGGATGACGACGCAGCTGGCGATCGTGCACTCCCGCTTCTCCACCAACACCTTCCCCACCTGGACGCTGGCGCACCCGTTCCGGCTCATCGCGCACAACGGCGAGATCAACACCGTCAAGGGCAACCGCAACTGGATGCGGGCCCGGGAGAGCCTGCTGCGCTCGCAGCTCATCCCCGGCGACCTGGAGCGGCTCTTCCCGATCTGCACCCCCGGCGCGTCGGATTCGGCGTCCTTCGACGAGGTGCTCGAGCTGCTGCACCTGGGCGGCCGGTCGCTGCCGCATGCGGTGCTCATGATGATCCCGGAGGCGTGGGAGAACAACCCCGGCATGGACCCGGCCCGGCGGGCGTTCTACGAGTTCCATTCGATGTTCATGGAACCCTGGGACGGCCCGGCCTGCGTCACCTTCACCGACGGGACCCTGGCCGGGGCCGTGCTCGACCGCAACGGGCTGCGCCCCGGGCGCTTCTGGGTGACCGATGACGACCTCGTGGTGCTCGCCTCCGAGGCGGGCGTGCTCGACATCGACGAGGCCCGGATCGTGCGCCGGGGACGGCTCGCCCCCGGGCGCATGTTCCTCGTCGACACCGCAGCCGGGCGCATCGTCGAGGACGACGAGATCAAGGCCGGGCTGGCTGCGGCGCACCCGTACCGGCAGTGGGTGGACGGCAACATGATCCGCCTGTCCGAGCTGCCCGAGCGCGAGCACGTGCTGCACACCCCCTCGTCGGTGGCCCGCCGCCAGCAGACCTTCGGCTACACGCAGGAGGACCTGCGGCTCATCCTCTCGCCGATGGCGGTCAGCGGCGCCGAGGCGCTGGGGTCGATGGGCACCGACACGCCCATCGCGGCGCTGTCCACCCGGCCCAGGCTGCTGTTCGACTACTTCACGCAGCTGTTCGCCCAGGTCACCAACCCGCCGCTGGACGCGATCCGCGAGGAGCTCGTCACCAGCCTGCACGCCCGGCTGGGCCCGCAGGCGAACCCGCTGGAGGCCGACGAGGCGCACGCCCGCCAGATCCACCTGGACTTCCCGGTGATCGACAACGACCAGCTCGCCAAGATCGTCCACATCGATGCCGACACCGACCATCCGGGCCAGGCCACCGTCGTCATCTCGGGCCTGTACGAGGTGGCCGGGGGCGGCGGCGCGCTGAAGCGGCGGCTGCGGATGATCTTCAAGGAGGTCTCGGCCGCCGTGGCCCGGGGGGCGCGCTGCATCGTGCTCTCCGACCGGGATTCGGATGCCGCGCACGCCCCGATCCCCTCGCTGCTGCTCACCTCGGCGGTGCACCAGCACCTCATCCGCGAGAAGACCCGCACCCAGGTGGGCCTGGTGGCCGAGGCCGGTGACGTGCGCGAGGTCCATCACGTGGCCGCGCTCATCGGTTACGGAGCCGCCGCGGTCAACCCGTACCTGGCGATGGAAACCGTCGAGGACATGGTCCGGCGCGGTGCCATCACCGGGGTGAGCTCGGAGAAGGCCACGAGCAACCTCATCCGCGCGCTCGGCAAGGGCGTGCTGAAGGTGATGTCCAAGATGGGCATCTCGACGGTGGCCTCCTACCGGGGCGCCCAGATCTTCGAGTGCATCGGGCTATCCCAGGCCGTCATCGACGAGTACTTCACCGGCACCGTCTCGCGGATCGGCGGCATCGGGCTGGACGAGATCGCCCGGGAGACGGCCGGGCGGCACGCGGTGGCCTACCCGCGTGACGGCATCAGCCCCTCCCACCGGCTGCTCCCCGTCGGCGGGGAGTACCAGTGGCGCCGTGAGGGGCCGCCGCACCTGTTCGACCCCGAGAGCGTGTTCCGGCTGCAGTTCAGCACCCGCAACCAGCGCTACGACGTCTTCAAGGAGTACACCGCCCGGATCGATGAGCAGTCCCGGCGCCTGATGACGCTGCGCGGGCTGTTCACCTTCCGCACCGATCTGCGCCCGCCGGTGCCGATCGAGGAGGTGGAGCCGGTCTCGCAGATCGTCCGGCGGTTCAGCACCGGGGCGATGAGCTACGGCTCGATCAGCCGGGAGGCCCACGAGACCCTCGCCATCGCGATGAACCGCCTGGGCGCGCGGTCCAACACCGGCGAGGGCGGGGAG
Organism: uncultured Dermatophilus sp.; assembly: GCA_945876925.1. Taxonomy (GTDB): domain Bacteria; phylum Actinomycetota; class Actinomycetes; order Actinomycetales; family Dermatophilaceae; genus Dermatophilus. The sequence goes on along the minus strand of CAMCQD010000120.1, from coordinate 2,737 downwards.
GACCCGGAGCGCCTCATGGACCCGGCCCGGCGCAGCCAGATCAAGCAGGTCGCCTCCGGCCGGTTCGGCGTGACCAGCCTGTACCTCACCGAGGCGGGGGACTTGCAGATCAAGATGGCCCAGGGCGCCAAGCCAGGTGAGGGCGGCCAGCTCCCCGGGCCCAAGGTGTACCCGTGGGTGGCGCGCACCCGGCACAGCACCCCGGGGGTGGGCCTCATCTCGCCGCCGCCGCACCACGACATCTACTCGATCGAGGACCTGGCCCAGCTCATCCACGACCTGAAGAACGCCAACCCGTCCGCGCGGGTGCACGTCAAGCTCGTCGCCGAGACCGGCGTCGGCACCGTCGCAGCCGGGGTGAGCAAGGCCCACGCCGACGTCGTGCTCATCTCCGGGCATGACGGCGGCACCGGGGCGGCCCCGCTGACCTCGCTCAAGCATGCCGGCGGCCCCTGGGAGCTGGGCCTGGCCGAGACCCAGCAGACCCTCATCCGGAACGAGCTGCGTGACCGCATCGTGGTGCAGGCCGACGGCCAGCTCAAGACGGGCCGTGACGTGGTCATCGCGGCCCTGCTGGGGGCCGAGGAGTACGGTTTCGCCACGGCGCCGCTGGTGGTCTCCGGCTGCGTGCTCATGCGCGTGTGCCAGAAGGACACGTGCCCGGTCGGGGTCGCCACCCAGAACCCCGGGCTGCGCGCCCGGTTCAGCGGCAAGCCCGAGTACGTCATCACGTTCTTCGAGTACCTCGCCCAGGAGGTGCGCGAGATCCTGGCCGCGCTGGGCTTCCGCAGCCTCGACGAGGCGATCGGGCAGACGTCCGTGCTGGAGGTGAACCGGGCCATCGAGCACTGGAAGGCCTGCGGGCTGGATCTGTCGCCGATCCTGGCCCCGGCCACGCCGGTGCCGGGGGAGCGCCGGTGCGTGCGCGCGCAGGACCACGGGCTGGACAAGGCCCTCGACAACGTCCTCATCGCGCAGGCCCGGGAGGCGATCGGCTCCGCCCGGCCGGTCACGGTGAGCGCCCCGGTCCGCAACGTCAACCGCACGGTGGGCACGATGCTGGGCCACGAGGTCACCCGGGCGCACCCGTACGGCCTGCCTGAGGACACCATCACCGTCGACCTGACCGGGCGGGCCGGCCAGTCGCTGGGGGCGTTCCTGCCGGCCGGGGTGACGCTGTCCCTCACCGGCGAGGCCAACGACTACGTCGGCAAGGGCCTGTCGGGCGGCAAGATCATCGTCCGGCCGTCCGCGGACAGTCCCGCGGTGGCCGAGGAGAACGTCATCGCGGGCAACGTCATCGCCTACGGCGCCACCAGCGGCGAGCTGTACCTGCGCGGTCAGGCCGGGGAGCGCTTCGCGGTGCGCAACTCGGGGGCCACTGTGGTGGCCGAGGGAGCCGGCGATCATGGCTGCGAGTACATGACCGGCGGCACGGTGCTCATCCTCGGGCCCACGGGCCGTAATCTCGCCGCGGGCATGTCCGGGGGGAACGCGTTCGTGCTCGACCTGGACCCCGCCTGCGTCAACGGCGAGCTCGTCGACGTCATGCCGCTGCGCCCAGCCGACCGGCAGGTCGTCCGGGAGCTGCTGGAGCGGCACGCGCGGTACACCGGATCGGCCGTCGCCGCCGCGCTGCTGGCCGATTGGCCGGCCGCCGCAGAACGGTTCTCGCTCATCCTTCCCCGCGACTACCAGCGTGTCCTCGACGTGCGCGCGCAGGCCGAGCGCGAGGGGCTCGACATCGAAGGGTCCCAGGTGTGGGACCGGATCCTGGAGGCTTCCCATGGCTGATCCCCGCGGTTTCCTCACCATCGGTGACCGTCAGCTGCCGTCGCGGCGCCCCGTGCCGGTGCGCCTGGCGGACTACCGTGAGGTGTACGAGCCGTTTCCGCTGGAAACGTTGCAAGCCCAGGCGAGCCGTTGCATGGACTGCGGTATCCCGTTCTGCCACAACGCCTGCCCGCTGGGGAACCTCATCCCGGAGTGGAATGACTTCGCCTGGAAGGGCCGCTGGGATCAGGCCATCGAGCGGCTGCACGCGACCAACAACTTCCCGGAGTTCACCGGGCGGCTGTGCCCGGCGCCGTGCGAGGCGGGCTGCGTGCTGGGCATCAACCAGCCCGCGGTGACGATCAAGCAGGTCGAGGTCACGACGATCGAGCAGGCCTTCGACCACGGCCGGGTGCTGCCGCTGCCGCCGGAGCGGCTCAGCGGGCGCACCGTGGCGGTGGTCGGCTCGGGGCCGGCGGGGCTGGCGGCCGCCCAGCAGCTCACCCGGGCGGGCCACACGGTCGCGGTGTACGAGCGGGCCGATAAGGCCGGCGGGCTGCTGCGCTACGGCATCCCCGAGTTCAAGATGGAGAAGGCGGTCCTCGACCGGCGGCTGGCACAGATGCGCGCCGAGGGGAGGTTCCGGACGGGGGTGAGTATCGGCACGGATATCACCGGCGCCGAGCTGCGCCGGCGGTTCGACGCGGTGGTGCTGGCAATCGGCTCGACCCGGCCGCGCGGGCTGGACGTCCCCGGGGCCGGGCTGGCCGGGGTGCACCAGGCGATGGAGTACCTGCCACAGGCGAACCGGGCCAGTACCGGCCAGCAGGTGCCCGGTCAGATCCTGGCCACCGGCAAGGACGTGGTGATCATCGGCGGAGGCGACACCGGCGCCGATTGCCTCGGGACGGCCCTGCGCCAGGGGGCCCGCTCGGTGACCTCGCTGGAGATCATGCCCCTGCCC
>CAMCQD010000119.1 GCA_945876925.1 uncultured Dermatophilus sp. | reverse complement strand
GAAACTGTTTGCCTGAGTCTGTATCGGCCCAGGTCGGACACGGAATGGTCACGGAATCCGCTCAGGAGGACTCAGCCGATGTCGATGGGCCAGGCGTGTGCCCTGCGCAAGGAGCGCGCAGGCGCACCGGGGGTATCGCCTGGCATGAGGCGCAGGCGGCCCGCGAACACCACCAGGAGTCTTCATCGTGCGAATCCGCCACATTTCCGTCGCGGCTGCCGTAACCCTCATCGCCCCCGTGCTGACGGTCCTGCCACCGGATGCCTTCCACGCGACCGCGCGGCCAGCACCGGTGGAGACCAGCGAAACGCAGGTGGCGCTGCAGGATCCCGGGGCGACCACCGGTGACGGGGATGTCGTTTCCCGCGACGACCTGGCGCTGGCCCGGACACAGGCACGCCAGTCGCAGCTGTCGGCCAGGGCCACGGCGGCACCGGCCGTGCTCGAGGTGTCGCCCGAGCAGGCAGTCCCCGCCGACCTGACCGTCATGGGCGTCTCCTGGGCGGCCGGGAGCGCCGCCGACACCGTCGTGCAGTACCGCGCCCGGACAGCTGCGGGCTGGGGCGGCTGGGAGGCCGTCGACTCCGAGGGCGACGGCGGCGAGGCCGGCACCAGCGTGCCCGGCGCGCGGGCCGGCTCGGACCCGATCGTCGTCACCGGCGCCACCCACGTGCAGGTCCGCGTGCTCGGCTCGGCCGGGCAGGATCCGGTCGATGCCCGGCTCACCCTCATCGACCCGAAGAACGCCGCCGCCGACGCCAGCGCTGGATCACTTGCCCCGGGCTCGGCTGCCGCCGCGGCCGCCACGCCGTGGATCAACTCGCGGGCCGCCTGGGGGGCCGACGAGTCGATCCGCAAAGACTCCCCGGCGTACGGCCAGGTCAGGGGAGCCGTGGTGCACCACACCGCGGGCACCAACGACTACACCCAGGCCCAGGTCCCGGCGATCCTGCGCGGCATCTACGCCTTCCACGTCAAGGACCGCGGCTGGAGCGACATCGGCTACAACTTCCTCGTCGACAAGTGGGGCCGGATCTGGGAGGGCCGCTACGGCGGCACCGACCGGGCCGTCATCGGCGCCCACGCGGCCGGGGTCAATTCCCAGACCACCGGCATCTCGGTCATGGGCGACTACAACGCCGCCACCGTCAGCACCGCCTCCGTCCAGGCCGTCACCCGCATCATCGCGTGGAAGGCCGGCGTGCACGGCTTCAACCCGGCCGGGCGCACGACGCTCTCCGTCGGCAACGTCCCGGTCGTCACCGGGCACCGCGACGTGGGCAGCACTTCCTGCCCGGGCACCTCGCTGTACGCCCGGCTGCCCGCGATCCGCGCCAGCGCCGCCGCGCTGGCCGGCTCAGGCGGCGGCTCGTCCTCCTCCTCGTCTTCGTCGGCGGCTGCCCCGGCGGGCACCGGCGGGGTCCCGGCCGACAACGTGCTCATGCGCAGCCGCAGCAACGCCCTGTTCGCCTCGGCACCCGCAGGCAGCGACCTGGGCTTCGCCCGCCGGGTGTCGGCGGCCGGGTGGGGCGGCTTCAACACCGTCTTCACCGCCGGGGACATGAACCGGGACGGCTACGGCGACATCATCGCCCGCCACGGCAAGACCGCCCAGCTGCGCCTGTTCACCGGCAAGGCGGACGGCTCGCTCAATCCGCCGGTGGTGATCGGCACCCGCTGGCGCAACCTGCGCAGCCTCACCGGCGGCGCCGACTTCACCGGGGACGGCCGTCCCGATGTCGTCGCGATCGACGCCAGGGGCGTTCTCCGGCTGTACCCGGGGGCGGCCGGGGGCAAGCTGTCCGGCAGCATCGCCGTCGGGGACGGGTGGGGCAGCTTCGGCCACGTCGCCGCGCTCGGCGACTGGGACGGCGACGGCAAAGCCGACTTGCTCGGCATCCGCAAGGACGGCAATGCGTTCATCTACCGGGGCACCGGGCGGGGAGCCCTGCGCAGCGGCGCCATCGCGCTGCCGGGCAAGTTCTCCGGGTTCCGCGCGGTGACCGGCCTGGTCGGCCGCGACCAGTTCGCCGCCGTGACCCCGGCCGGGGTCGGCGTGCTGGTCACCCGGACCGGCCCGGCCCCCGTGTCGCGCCGCATCGTGACGCCCAGCTTCCGTGGCCTGACCGTCTTCGGCGGCTGATTGCCGGCGGACTGGCCGGGTAGCCGGGGAGCGCCTGAGCAGCCCCGGAACCCCGGTGAGCACAGGCGCTCCTTGGTTGCGCCCGGCCAGGCCGGCGTCAGACTGATCACATGACTGACCCGGATACGGCGGGGGGCACGGGAACGCCGGCCGACCTGACTAAGTTCGCGTGGCTGTCCATCGCCGCCGCGATCGCGACGATCGTGCTCAAGAGCGCTGCCTGGTGGCTGACCGGCTCGGTGGGCCTGCTGTCGGACGCCCTGGAATCCAGCGTCAACCTCGTGGCCGCGATCGTGGCCCTGGTGTCGCTGCGCGCTGCGTCGCTGCCCGCGGATGCCAATCACCAGTTCGGGCACACCAAGGCCGAGTATTTCTCGGCCGCGGTCGAGGGCGTCATGATCTTCGTCGCCGCGCTGGCCATCCTGTACACCTCGGCGGAGCGCTTCCTCAGCCCCCGGCCGCTGGAGAACGTCGGCATCGGCCTGGGCGTGTCGGTGGCGGCGGCCGTGCTCAACGGGGCGGTGGCGCTGGTGCTGCTGCGCGCCGGGCGGCGGCACCGCTCGCTGACCCTCGTGGCTGACGGCAAGCACCTCATGACCGACGTGTGGACCTCCGCCGGGGTGGTCGCCGGCGTGCTCGCGGTGGCCGTGACGGGCTGGCAGCGGCTCGACCCGGTGGTCGCCTTCGCCGTCGGGGTGAACATCGTCGTCACCGGCTGGGCCCTGATGCGCCAGTCGGTCGCGGGCCTCATGGACGGCTCGTGGCCACAGGAGGACAACACCCGCCTGGCTGCCCTGGTGAGCACGTTCACCAGCGACGTGATCACGGTTCACGGGCTGCGCACCCGCGAGGCCGGGCGGCGCCGGTTCGTCGAGATGCACCTGCTCGTGCCGGGTGAGTGGAGCGTGGACCGGGCCCATGACAAGGCCGAGGAGATCGAGGCCGCCATCGGCGCGCAGTTCGCGGCGGTGACCACCTCAATCCACCTCGAACCACGCGAAGACCCGCGCGCTTACGGCGATTTCGAGCATGAGGTGCGCATCCCCGGCAAGCCGGAGCCGACCGGGACGTAAACCCCCGGGCCGGTCGGCGGCCAGGCATGGCACCTGACCGGGAACCGGGCCCGGGGTCACGGACGGGCGCTGCCCGCGCGCACCCGCTCAGGCCCGGACCGCGAGCCAGCCCCCGGGACCCCGGCTCACGCGGTGACGGGCTGCCCGGAGGCCGCGGCAGGCACCGGGCTACCCGCCCCGGCGGTGCCGCCGCGCAGCTCATACGCGCGGCTGTAGCCCGAGTCGAGATCGCTGATCCGCACCGAGACGATCCCGTGCGGGTCGATGACGTAACGCTCCTCGATGAGCGGGCCGCCATCGCGCCGTCGCACCTCCACCTCGGATGCGGACGCGTCGTCAGCTTGCAGGTCGCGGTCGAACGGGAAGACCACGTGCGCGAACGGCACCAGGTCGCCGTGCGGCTCACCGGATTCGGTCAGCGCCGAGTATTCAACGAACCGGAACCAGCCGACATTGTGCGCCGCCTGGTAGCGGCGGGTCACGCTGACCTCGCGCTCGCGATCGACGTGCACGCCCCGGTCGACCAGGGGGTCGAAGGAGAGGGCGCGGCCGCCGTCGGCTTCCCGGAACACCCCGAATCCGCGCGAGAGCGTGTCGGTCAGCGAGTAGCCGGCGCTCTCGTCGGCGGCGATGGCCAGGCCGATCGCGGTGGAGGCCGCCGGGTACGGTGAGCGGTGCACCCGCCGCCCGAAATGCGCCCGGACCAGCCGCGGCACCAGGGGCAGCCCGCTGGCCCCGCCGACCAGGTAGATCCCGGCGATGTCCGAGCCCGCCAGGGCCTCGGAGTCAAGCCCGCCGACCAGCGGTGACATCGCCTCGATGGTGGAGTTGACCAGGTGGGACACGGCCGCGTAGAACTCCGCGACGGTGACCACCACGGGTACCCCGTCGACTTCCAGGGCGATCCGCTTGGTCTGCGGGGCCAGGCTCTCCTTGGCGATGCGGCAGTCCTCGAGCAGCTGGGCGTAGCTTTCGCGGCCCAGCGAGTCGGGGGTGCGGCGCACCTGACGCAGCGCGCACGTGGCCAGCGCGACGTCGAAGTCGTCTCCGCCCAGGCGGTTGAGGCCCAGCGAGTCGACGACTTCGTGGCTGGTGCCGTCGGCATTGACCAGGGAGGCGTCGAAGGTGCCGCCGCCCAGGTCGTAGACGATCACGCGGGTGCGCCGGGAGTTGATCGCGCCGCGCTGGCGATGGGTGAACTCAAAGCCGGCCGCGGATGGCTCGTTGACCATCCCGGCAACGTCGAACCCGGCCTGCCGGAAGGCCTCCAGGGTGAGGTAGCGCTGGGCGCCGTGGGCGTGGGCCGGGACGGCGATGATCGAGCGCAGGGCGTCCCCGGTGAGGTCCTCGCGCAGGCTGGAGGCGTGCAGCAGCGCCTGCCGCAGCGCCCGCGCGTAACCGGTGAGCACCTCCAGGAGGGGCACCTCCCGGTCACCGATCGCGACGGGAGTGCCGGCGTTCACATCGGGGGCGGCGAGCTGGCGCTTGAACGAGCGCCGCAGCGGCGCACCCCGCCGGGCAGCTTCGAGGGCCTCGAAACCGTAGCGCAGGGCGCCATCGACATCGGCCACTACGGACGGGAAGTGATCGGCCGGATCATCGTGCGCGTCGAAGAACGTGACCACCGGGTAATTCCCGCGATCCACATACGCCACGATCGTGCGAGTCGTTCCGAAGTCAATTCCCAGGGGCATGGCCAAAAGCCTAGTCGGCGCGGGCGCGGACAGCGCGCGGGTCTCACCGCGCCCGCCCCGGTGCGGGCCGCGGGCGCCACCCGTCCGCCCGGCCGGGCGGACCGGCGGAACCGCCGTGTCACCGCGGGCCGCGGATGACGCTGTCAGTGCCGTCCCGTACGGTTACGGAGTATGGCGAATCTGAGGAACCTGCTGGAAAAACTGCCCGTTGACGACGACCTGCTCAGACGAATCCCGGTTCCCGGGCTCACGGGCGCCTGCATCCTCGAGATCGACACGAGCCGCGGCCTGCTGGAGGCCGCGGCGACGTCCCCCCTGGATGCGGTGGCCACCCGCACCACCCCCTCGCTCGATGCGATCCTCGACGGGCTGCACCACGGTGCCCGGGATGACAAGGTCAAGGGCCTCATCGCCCACGCCGGCACCGGGCTCACCCTGGCCCAGGCCGACGAGCTGCGCGGCGCGGTGGCACGGTTCCGCGATTCCGGTAAGCCGTGCGTGGTCTGGTCGGAGTCCTACGGGGAATTCGGCGCCGGCCAGCTGAGCGCCTACCTGTTCGCCAGCGCATTCGACGAGATCTGGCTGCAGCCCAGCGGGGACGTGTCCCTGCTGGGCGCCGGCTTCACGCAGCTGTTCCTGCGCGGCGCGCTCGACAAGCTCGGGATCACCCCGCAGTTCCGCGGCCGCAAGGAGTACAAGAGCGCCGCCAGCCAGCTCACCGAGCACGAGTTCACCGAAGCCGACCGGGAGCAGATGCAGGCCATCGCCGACTCCATCACCGGGGCCTTCGCCGCGGAGGTCAGCGCCGCCCGCGGCCTGAGCCCGGAGGCGGTCCGGGCCCTCGTGGACGGCCCCATCCTCCCGGCACCCCAGGCCCTGGAAGCCGGCCTGGTGGACAAGATCGGGTACCGCGACGAGGCCTACGCCAGCATCCGCGCCCGGATCGGCGATTCGCCCGCGCACCCGGCGCAGCTGCGGTACGTCGATCGCTACAGCGGCAAGGGACCGCTGCGCCCCGGCCAGGCCGTCACGGGCATGTCCCGGCTGGGCCGTAAGCGGGCCGTC
>CAMCQD010000118.1 GCA_945876925.1 uncultured Dermatophilus sp. | reverse complement strand
GCTGCTGGCCGAGGTGCGCGCCACCGCCCGGATGGCCGACTCGGCCCTGGCCGATGAGGTGACCGTGACGGCGCCGGTGCGGCGGTACAGCCGCCCGGCGCCGGTCCCCGGGCGGGCCGGCGCGCAGGAGTCCGCCGACCCCGGGCCGGCCAGGCTGTCGGTTGCCCTGGTCGACCTGGGGATCAAGGAGGCCTCGATCCGGGCGCTCAACGCCCGCGGCGTCGCCGTGGAGGTGCTCCCCGCCGACGCCGGGATCGAGGACGTGCTCGCCGTGGCGGGGGTGCGCTCTGGCCACGGCCCGGACGGGGTGTTTTTCTCCAACGGGCCCGGCGACCCGGCCACCGCGGACGCGCAGGTGGACCTGCTGCGCGCCGTGCTGGCCCGGCGGATCCCGTTCTTCGGCATCTGCCTGGGTAACCAGATCCTCGGGCGGGCACTCGGGTTCGGCACGTACAAGCTGCCCTTCGGGCACCGGGGGATTAACCAGCCGGTGCTGTCCCGGGCCACCGGGCGGATCGCCATCACCGCGCACAATCACGGTTTCGCCGTCGACGCCCCGCGCGAGGACGTCGTGCCCGCCCCGGCCGACGCCACCGGCGCCACCTGCGCCGGGCGGGTGCGGGTATCGCATATCTGCCTGAACGACAATGTCGTCGAGGGCCTGGAATGCCTGGACACCCCGGCGTTCTCGGTGCAGTTCCACCCCGAGGCCGCCGCCGGCCCGCACGACAGCCAGTACCTGTTCGACGACTTCGTGGCCCTCATGACGAGGGCGGGAGGTGCCGCCGATGCGCAGTGACCGGCCGTGCGGGCGCACCGGCCAGGACGGCAGGAAGGACCCGCTCTGATGCCTAAGCGCGAGGACATACGGTCGGTGCTGGTGATCGGGTCGGGGCCGATCGTCATCGGCCAGGCCGCCGAATTCGACTACTCGGGCACGCAGGCCTGCCGGGTGCTGCGGGAGGAGGGGCTGCGGGTCATCCTCGTCAACTCCAATCCGGCGACGATCATGACCGACCCGCAGATCGCCGACGCCACCTACATCGAGCCGATCACCCCGGAGATCCTGGAGCGGGTCATCGCCCGGGAACGGCCCGATGCGGTGCTGGCCACCCTCGGCGGGCAGACCGCGCTCAACGCCGCGATGACGCTGCACGAGAACGGGATCCTGGAAAAGTACGGCTGCCCGCTCATCGGCGCCAGCGTGGCGGCGATCCAGCTGGGGGAGAACCGCGAGCTGTTCAAGGGCGTGGTCCGCCGGTGCGGGGCCGGCGTGGCTGCCAGCGAGATCTGCCACGACATGGACCAGGTCCGGGCCGCCGCCGGGCGGCTGGGCTTCCCGCTCGTGGTGCGGCCCTCATTCACCATGGGCGGGCTCGGCTCGGGATTCGCCTACGACGCGGACGGCCTGGAGCGCATCGCCGCCGCCGGGCTGGCCGACTCACCCTCCGGCGAGGTGCTGCTGGAGGAGTCGATCCTGGGCTGGAAGGAATACGAGCTGGAGATCATGCGCGACCACGCCGGCAACGCCGTGGTGGTGTGCTCCATCGAGAACCTCGACCCGGTCGGGGTGCACACCGGCGATTCGATCACGGTCGCGCCCGCGCTCACCCTCACCGACCGGGAGTACCAGCGGCTGCGCGATATCGGCATCGCCGTCATCCGCGAGGTCGGCGTCGACACCGGGGGCTGCAACATCCAGTTCGCGGTGAACCCCGATGACGGGCGCGTCATCGTCATCGAGATGAACCCGCGGGTGTCGCGCTCCTCGGCGCTGGCCTCCAAGGCGACCGGGTTCCCGATCGCCAAGATCGCGGCCCGGCTGGCCATCGGCTACACCCTGGACGAGATCCCCAACGACATCACCGGGCAGACCCCGGCCAGTTTCGAGCCGGCCCTGGACTACGTCGTCGTCAAGGTGCCCCGGTTCGCCTTCGAGAAGTTCCCCGGTGCCGACCCCCGGCTCACCACCACGATGAAATCCGTCGGCGAGGCGATGGCCCTGGGCCGTAACTTCACCGAGGCGCTGCAGAAGGCGCTGCGCTCGGCCGAGCGCTCCGGTTCGTCGTTTCACTGGGAACGCGGCACCGCACCCTCCCGGGAGCAGGCAGCTGCGCTGCTGCAGCAGGCCGTGACCCCCACCGACGGGCGGATCGTGCTCGTCCAGCAGGCGCTGCGGGGCGGGGCCACCGTCGCCGAGGCGGCCGCCGCCACCGGGATCGACCCGTGGTTCCTCGACCAGATCGCGCTCATCAACGCCGTCGCTGCCCGCGTGCACGAGGCGGTGCAGCGCGATGGCGTGCTCACCCCGCAGGCGCTGCGGCTGGCCAAGCGGCACGGGTTCTCCGACGCGCAGATCGCCCAGATCGCCGGGCTGGGCGAACCCGTCGTGCGCGGGGTGCGCCAGGCCCTGGGTATCCGGCCGGTGTACAAGACGGTGGACACCTGCGCCGCCGAGTTCGCCGCCCGCACTCCGTACCACTACTCCAGTTATGACGAGGAGAGCGAGGTCGAGCCGCGCGAGCGCCCCGCGGTCATCATCCTCGGCTCGGGGCCTAACCGGATCGGCCAGGGGATCGAGTTCGACTACTCGTGCGTGCACGCCAGCTTCGCGCTGCGCGAGGCTGGTTTCGAGACCGTCATGATCAACTGCAACCCCGAGACGGTCTCGACTGACTACGACACTTCTTCCCGGCTGTACTTCGAGCCGCTCACCCTCGAGGACGTGCTCGAGGTGATCCATGCCGAGCAGCAGGCCGGCCCGGTTGCCGGGGTGATCGTCCAGCTGGGCGGGCAGACCCCGCTGGGGCTGGCCGCCGAGCTCAAGGCCGCTGGGGTGCCCATCGTGGGCACCACCCCGGAGGCGATTGACCTGGCTGAGGCCCGGGGCGCCTTCGGACGGGTGCTCGCCCCGGCGAACCTGCCGGCCCCCAGGCCCGGCACGGCCTCCACCCGGGACGAGGCCCTGGCCGTGGCCGCTGCCATCGGCTACCCCGTGCTCGTGCGTCCCAGCTACGTGCTCGGCGGGCGCGGCATGGAGGTGGTCTACGACGACGCCACCCTGGGCGAGTACGTCGAGCGGGCCATGTCCGAGGGCAGTTCCCGCCCGGTGCTCGTCGACCGGTTCCTCGACGACGCCATCGAGATCGACGTGGACGCGCTGTTCGACGGGCACGAGATGTACCTCGGCGGGATCATGGAGCACATCGAGGAGGCCGGCATCCACTCCGGGGACTCGGCCTGCGTGCTGCCGCCGCTGACCCTGGGACCCACCGAGATCGCCCGGGTGCGCGAATCCACCCGGCTGCTGGGCGAGGGTATCGGCGTGCGCGGGCTGATGAACGTGCAGTTCGCACTCGCGCAGGACATCCTGTATGTACTGGAGGCGAATCCGAGGGCCAGCCGCACGGTGCCGTTCGTCGCCAAGGCCACCGGGGTGCCGCTGGCCAAGGCCGCGGCCCGGGTGATGCTGGGCGCCACCATCGCGCAGCTGCGCGCTGAGGGACTGCTGCCCGCTAGCGGCGATGGCGCCAGCGTCCCGCAGCGGGCCCCGCTAGCGGTCAAGGAGGCGATCTTGCCGTTCAAGCGGTTCCGCACGGCCGAGGGCGCCGTGGCCGACAGCGTGCTCGGCCCCGAGATGCGCTCGACCGGGGAGGTCATGGGCATCGACGCCGACTACGGTGCTGCCTTCGCCAAGACCCAGATGGGCGCGCTGTCGGGGCTGCCGGTCAGCGGCCGGGTGTTCGTCTCCATCGCCAACCGGGACAAGCGCGCCATGATCTTCCCGGTCAAGCGGCTGCACGAACTCGGCTTCGAGCTGCTGGCCACCGCCGGGACGGCGCAGGTGCTGCGGCGCAACGGGATCCCGGCCGAGCAGGTCCGCAAGCGCAGCGAGGGACCCGGGCCGCAAGGCCAGCCCACCATCGTCGACCGGATCCTCGCCGGGGACATCGACATGGTCGTCAACACCCCCGGGAGCAAGGCCGCCCGGCGGGACGGGTACGCGATCCGCACGGCCGCCACGAGCATCGGCCGGCCCATCATCACGACGGTGCAGCAGCTCGGGGCCGCGGTGCGCGGCATCGAGGCGCTGCGCGCGAGCACCATCACGATCGCTTCCGTGCAGGAGCACGCCAGGACGCTCGCTGGCGGGAACGCAGACAGGGAGGTGTCATGACCGCGACCCCAGCCGGGCAGGGGCGCCCGGTCGTTCACGTTGCGGCGCGGCTGGTCGCGACCCGGCCAGCCGGCGAATACCAGTACATGACGTTTGCCGCTCCCGGGCTACCCGATCTGGCCAGGCCGGGGCAGTTCGTCGGGATCACGGTGGGCGGCGAGCTCAGCTCGGCGCTGCTGCGGCGGTCGTTCGCGCTGCACGCGGTGAGCCCGGCGGCGGACCGCTCCGAGGAGGACATACTCGACATCGTGGCCGCCCCGGCGGGTAAGGGCACCAGCTGGCTGGCCCGGCGCGAGATCGGCTCGTACGTGGACCTCGTGGGGCCACTGGGGCGGCCCTTCCCGCTGCCGCGCGAACGGGTCACGTGCGTGCTGGTCGGCGGCGGCTACGGCAGTGCGCCGCTGTTCTGGCTGGCCGCGGTGCTGCGCGAGCGGGGCTGCCGGATCGAGCTGGTGCTCGGCGCGGCGAACCGGGAACGGCTCTTCGGCGCCGAGAAGGCCGAGCGGTACGCCGACGGGGTGACGATCGTCACCGACGATGGCTCGCGCGGCACCCGCGGCTGGGTGTCTGATGTCCTCGGCGACGTGATCACCCGCTCGGAGGCTGCCGTGGTGTACGCCTGCGGGCCGATGCCGATGCTGGAATCGGTGACCCGGATCGCCGCCGACCGCGGCGTGGTCGCCCAGGTGTCGGTCGAGGAGGCGATGGCATGCGGGATCGGGGTGTGCATGAGCTGCGTGCTGCCCGTGCTGGGCTCTGACGGCGTCACCCGGATGGTGCGTTCCTGCGTCGAGGGCCCGACCTTCCGCGGTGACCGGGTCCGGTGGGATGCCTTCGACGACGGCTGGTGCTCGGTGCCGGCGGACACCCTGGGCGCAGCCCGGACGGGAGGTCGCTGATGTTCGGACGACGCCGGGGGGCCGAGAACCCCTCCCATGAGGAGATCGCTTCTGCCGCAAGCCCGCCGGGCGGCGACTCAGCACCCGCGTCCCCGGGCGGGCGGCGGCCGGAGGCGGCCGCAGTGGATATGCGAGCCCACCTGGGCATCCTGTCGCTGCCGAACCCGGTGATGACGGCCTCCGGGTGCGCGGGCAACGGCCGGGAGCTGAGTACCTTCTTCGACATCTCGGCGCTGGGCGCCTTCGTCACCAAGACCGTGATGGCCCGGCCGCGTCCGGGCCGGGGCACCCCGCGGATGGCCGAGACCAGTTCGGGCATGCTCAACTCCATCGGGCTGCAGGGGCCGGGCATCGAGGCGTTCGTCTCGGCGGACCTGCCCTGGCTGAAGTCGGCCGGGGTGCGCGTGCTCGTCTCCATCGCCGGTGACGACGCCCGCGAGTTCGGGCAGGTCGCGCGCACCCTCATGGATTCCGAGGCGGCCGATGCGGTGGCTGGCATCGAGGTGAATATTTCCTGCCCCAACGTCGCCAACCGGGGGCTGGTGTTCGCCTGCGACCCGGTCTCGGCCGCCGAGGTGGTCAACCGGGTCAAGCGCCAGGTCGGCGACGCGGTGCCGTTGTTCGCCAAGCTGTCGCCCGATGTCACCGATATCGTCGGCATCGCCCGCTCGGTGGTGCATGCCGGGGCCGAGGGCCTCACGCTGATCAATACCGTGCTCGGGCTCGACATCGACACCGACCGGCTGCGCCCGGCGCTGGCCGGGATCACCGGCGGGCTGTCGGGCCCGGCTATCCGGCCGGTGGCGTTGCGGGCCATCTGGCAGACTGCGGCGGCGATGCGGGCCGGCTCGGTGCCGCGCCGGCCCATCATCGGGGTCGGCGGGGTGCGCACCGGGCGGGACGCGCTGGCGATGCTCGCCGCGGGTGCCGGTGCCGTGCAGGTGGGCACCGCCACCTTCAACGATCCGCGCA
>CAMCQD010000117.1 GCA_945876925.1 uncultured Dermatophilus sp. | reverse complement strand
GCCAGCCGGCGCCTGTGCCTTCTTCCCCGGCGCCCGCGCCGGAGCAGCCCACACCGGGGCAGCCTGCCCCGAGTCCGAGTCAGCCGGAGCAGCCCAGTCCGAGCCAGTCGGCGCCCACGAGCCAGGCTCCGCCGCCGGCGACGACGGATCCGGCCCCGGTGCCCAGTCCGAGCCTGCCGGCCCCGGCTCCGAGCCAGCCGGGCCAGCCCACGCCGGGCCAGCCAGGACCCACGAGCCTGACTCCGCCGCCAGCGACGACGGCCCCGGCCCCGACCGGTCCTCAGCCGACCACGCAGGCTCCGCCGGCGACGAGCGTGCCCGCGGTGACCTTCACCGCGACGAACACGACGACCAGCTCTCCGCCCGGCGAGCAGGCTCCGCCTGCGACCATGCCCGCCCAGCCGGAGCCGGCACCGGGTCAGCCGCAGCCGTCGCCTACGGGCATCCCGTCCGTCATCCCCCCGGTGACCATGACGACCGGGCCGGCGCAGACCACCGCCCCGGCGGTCACGCCGACGTTCACCCCCACCGCGCAGGGGCCCACGTGGGTTCCGGCGCAGGCGACCTCCCAGCCCGCGCCGGGACAGACCCAGGGGCCCACGCTGACGCCGGCTCAGCAGCCGTCGCCCGCGACGACCCAGTCGTCCGACCGCGCCGGAAGCAGGAGGACCCAGCCTCCCGCTCAGGGATTCCCCTTGAGGGCCTGAAATCCCCCGTATGCGCAGAGGCCGGCCGGTTCATGACCGGCCGGCCTCAGCGTTCGGGCGCTGCGAGCGGCAATGCTGCCGGAGTCGTACAGTGTGGGCCATGCGCTCACCCGGCCCCGACCTCATTCGCGCCCGCGCCGCCCTGGACGCGATCCCCGTCTACCGGCCGGGCCGCCCGCCTTCCGCGCCAGCCGGGTGCGAGAGCTTCAAGATGAGCTCCAACGAGAACCCGTATCCGCCCTTACCCTCGGTCGTCGATGCGATCACGCGGGCCGCCGCGGGCATCAACCGCTACCCGGATACGGGCGTGCACGAGCTGCGCGAGCGCATCGGTGACCGCTGCGGGGTGCCCGCCGATGAGGTCATCACCGGAGCGGGCAGCTGCGCCCTCCTCGGCCAGATCGCGGAGGCGTTCATCGACCCCGGCGATGAGGTCGTCTACGCCTGGCGTTCCTTCGAGCTGTACCCGATCCTCGTCGGGCTCCAGGGCGGGCGCTCCGTGCAGGTGCCGCTCACCCACGAGGGACGGCACAACCTGGAATGGCTGGCCCGGTCGATCACCCGCGCGACCACGCTGGTGCTGCTGTGCTCCCCGAACAATCCCACCGGGGCCGCCATCCAGCACGACGAGGCCAGGGCGTTCCTCGAGCGGGTGCCCCCGCACGTGCTGGTCGTCATCGACGAGGCCTACATCGAATTCAACCGGGATGAGAGCACGCTCGATGCGTTCGCGCTGTACCGGGAGTACCCCAGCGTGGTCGTGCTGCGTACCTTCAGTAAGGCCTACGGGCTGGCCGGGCTGCGTGCGGGGTACGCCCTCGCCCGGGGGCATGCGGCGGACGCCATCCGCAAGGCGGCGATGCCGTTCGCGCTGACCGATATCGCCCAGGCCGCGGCGCTGGCCAGCCTGGATGCCGCGGACGAACTCGCCGCCCGGGTGGACCTGATCGTGGCCGAGCGGGAACGCGTCACGGCCGCGCTGGCTGCGCAGGGCTGGCAGCTGCCGCGCTCCGAGGCGAATTTCGTGTGGCTGCCGCTTGGCCGGGACACGGACGCATTCGTCCAGGCGGCTGGCGAGGCGGGACTGTCGGTGCGGGGTTTCCGTGACGACGGGGTGCGGGTCTCGGTCGACGAGCCGGCCGCTAACGACCGGTTCCTCGCCCTGGCCGGGGACTTCCGGCGCGAGCACGGCTGAGCTGCCCGGGCCGCGTCGTGGCCCGCGAGGTCACCCGGTCAGCTGGCCGCTGAGCCGGTTCCGCGCGGCAGGTGACCAGTCCTCAGCTGCCCGGGGACGCTGCCTCCGGCGGGGCCCGCGGGCGGGCGGCGGTCGAAGTCCTCGGGCATGAGCGGAGCTGAGTCGAGTACCCGGCGCCACCAGGACAGCGTGAAGCCGGTGAACGACACCGCGATGAACAGCAGGAGCGCTCCCTCGGCGAGGGCCGGCCAGCCGGCCTGCACGATCCGGCCGTCACGCTCGGCGACGGTGACCTGGAAGCCCGGGGAAGGGGCGAACATCCCCGGTTCGTCGAAGACGCGCTCGTGGCGGCCGTCGGCGGCGTCCCAGGCGACGGTGCAGATGCCCTCGGCGTCACAGCCCGAGACGGTCGCGGTGAACTGGTCACCGGCGTTCAGATTGCCGGCCGAGCCGATCGCGGCAGGCACCGCCCGCATCCACAGCAGCACCGTCAGCGTCGCGACCACGAACAGCATGACCGGGGCTAACCAGCGTCGCAACGCGGCAGCATGCCGCGGCGAGCCGGTGCGGTTCGAGGTCGTGACCATGTCCTCCTATCGGCGGGGCGGCGGTGATGGCAAGGTGTGAGGTATGAGCACATCGACCGGGGTGGTCTTCCCGATCCAGGACGGTCAGCGCCGCACGACCGGTACGGCGCGTGGCGTGCTGGCCGACGCGCTCCGGCCGGTGGATCCCATCGGCGCCGGTAGCGCGGCCGCGGAAACCCAGTGGCGCGCCCGCTACCCGAAGCACTTCCGGCGGGTGGTGGAGGCGTCGCTGCTCAGCGATGACGCGGCGCTGACCATCGCGCGCGCGGGCCTGGACTCCGTGCGCCAGCGGCTGCGGTGGCGCTCCCCGGCCGATCCCGGCGGGGAGGACGAACCGCTCTCCGCCGGGCTGGACGAGGCCCCCCGCCCCGCCCTGGAAACCGAATACGTGCGCGGGTCAGGTGAGCCCGAGCCGGGCCTGTCGCTGCCGTACCGCGGGGAGCGGCTCACCGGTGACGCTATCCGGCGCCGCCTCGAAGCCTGGGCGGTCAGCGGGATCATCGAGCCGAGCGTGGGCGACGCGATCGGCCGGGTGATCGACCATCCGGAGTGGCTCCGGCTGCCGGGCCGCACGGCCGTGCTCATCGGAGCGGCCGCCGAGATGAGCCCGCTGCGCTGCCTGCTGCGCTGGGGCGCGGACGTGGCCGCCGTCGACCTGGCCGGTCAGGCCCGCTGGGAGGCGATCCTGGCCGATGCGCACCGGTTCGCCGGATCGCTGCGCTTCCCGGCGTCCGGGGACGCCCCGGACCTGGCCCGGCGGGCCGGTGCCGATGTGCTGCACAACCTGCGCGGCGTGGCCGACTGGGCGGGATCCCTCGACGGCTCCCTCGTGCTGGGCGGGTACGCGTACTCCGATGGCGCCGATCACGTCCGCCTGGTCGTGGCCACCCACCTGCTGGACCAGGAGCTGTACCAGGCGCGGAGCGACACCGCCTGGGCCGCCCTGGGCACCCCCTCCGATGTGTACGCCGTGCCGCCGGAGGCGGTGGCCGCGTCGGTGTCGGCCTACGAGGCCAGCCGGGCCCGGCGGCTCGTGGGCGCACCGGTGCGGATGCTCAGCGGCGGGCGCATGCTGTCCCGTTCCTATGAGCGCACGGACGTCCCGGCCCCGGGCGTGAACGATGGCATCGTCCCGCAGCAGGGGCCGAACTATCTGCTCGCCAAGCGGATCCAGCGCTGGCAGGCCACCGCTGACCGCGCCCGGGGACGCACCGTGAGCTTCCACGTCGCCCCGCCCACCCGGACCCGGTCGGTGCTGCGTAACCGGCTCTTCGCGGCGGCCTATGCCGGGGCTGGCCGGTTCGGGGTCGAGGTGTTCGAGCCGGCGACGTCCGCGACGCTCATGGCGGCGCTGCTGGTGCACGACCTGTACGCCGAGATCCCCGCCGGGACCCCCGGCGGGCCGGGCCGGCATCCGTGGCAGGACGAGGCCTTCGCGGCCCTGCACGGGGGGCTGTGGCGGATGCCGTTCGAGCCCCGCAGCGTGCTGGGGATAGCGGCCGTCTCGGGGCTGACGACGCGCGGCTGAGGGAACGCCCGCGGCGGCACCGCCCGTCCCGCCCAGGCCGCGAATTAGGCTGGGGCTATGCCGAAGTCGTCGCTGTTCACGCTCCTGCCGGTGCTGGCCGCGGCGGTGGTGCTGGCAGTGGCGGGCACCTGGTTCGGCGGCGGGCTCGACCAGCTCGCCGGGTTCGACGACGGCGGCGCCCTGGCCCGCTGGGGCGTGCCGGTAGCCAAGGCGGTGCATGACGCCGCGGCGGCGGTGACCATCGGGTTGCTGCTGCTAGCCGGGACGATCATCCCCGAGCGGGCCAGCACCCGGCGCCGCCCGGCGGCCTGCCGGATCGCGGCGGGCACCGGCACCGTCTGGGTGCTGGCCGCGGTGCTGCACCTGCTGCTGCTGCTGTCGAATGTGTCCGGGGTGCCGGTGAGCTCGCCGCTGTTCGCTACCCAGATCCCGTTCGTCTGGCAGATCGGGCTGTTCCGGGTCTACGCGTTCTCGGCCCTGTTCGCCCTCGCGGCGACCGCGCTCGCCGCTGCCGCCCGCACCATCGTGCCGATCACCTGGGCCGCCGCGCTGGGCGTCGTGTCGCTGGCGGTGCTCGCCCTGGCCGGGCACGCGGCCGGGGCAGCTGCCCACGACACCGCCGTCAACTCGCTAGCGGTGCACATCATCGCGGCCTCGGTGTGGCTCGGCGGGCTGGCTGCCCTGGTCATCCTGCGGCCCCTGCTGGGCGCCGACCTGGGGATCAGCGTGCGGCGGTTCTCGGTGCTGGCCGGCTGGTGCTACGGCGGCGTGATCGTCTCCGGGCTGCTGGCCGGGTCGCTGCGGGTGACTACCCTGGCCGGCCTGTCCTCCCGGTACGGGCTCCTGCTCGTGCTCAAGGTGACCCTGGCCGCGCTGCTCGGCCTGGCCGGGTGGCAGATGCGCCGCCGGTTCACCCGGCGGCTGGCCGAGCGTCCTGAGAATTCCGGGGAGTTCGCGCGGTTCGCGGTGGCCGAGCTGGTGCTCCTGGGGGCCGCGGCCGGGACGGGTGCGGGGCTGGCCCGCTCGGCTCCGCCGGTGTCGCAGGCGGAGTCCGCTGACATCGTGACCTCGATCACCGGCTACCCGCTGCCGGCCGGTCCGGTCTCCGGGCTGGGCTGGTTCACGACCTTCCGGATCGACTGGCTCTGGTTCGCCGTGGTGGTGCTCGGGATCGGGCTGTACCTGGCCGCGGTGATCCGCCTGCGCCGCCGGGGGGACTCCTGGCCGGTGCTGCGCACCGTCTCATGGACGACCGGCTGGCTGTTCTTCTTCTGGGTGACCTCGGGGGCGCCCGGGGTGTACGGCAGGTTCGAGTTCTCCTCGCACATGCTCATGCACATGACCCTGTCCATGGGGATCCCGCTGTTCCTGGTGCTGGGGGCTCCGCTGACACTGGGTTCGCGGGCGCTGCCGGCCCGCGCGGACAAGACCCTCGGTCCGCGCGAGTTCATGCTGTGGACGGCGCATTCGCGCTGGATGCGGTTCTGGACCAATCCGGTGGTCGCGGCGGTCAACTTCGTCGCCAGCCTGTACCTGTTCTACTTCACCGGCCTGTTCGGGCTGGCGCTGACGACGCACGCCGGGCACGTCGCGATGGTGGTGCATTTCATGGCCGCCGGGTACG
Source organism: uncultured Dermatophilus sp. (assembly GCA_945876925.1). Taxonomy (GTDB): domain Bacteria; phylum Actinomycetota; class Actinomycetes; order Actinomycetales; family Dermatophilaceae; genus Dermatophilus. The sequence goes on along the minus strand of CAMCQD010000117.1, from coordinate 443 downwards.
TGTTCGCCTGGTGCCTCATCGGGATCGACCCCGGTCCCAACCGGTGGCCGCCGTCGCTGCGGCTGCTGCTGCTGTTCGTGGCGATGTCCTTCCACGCCTTCTTCGGCGTGGCGATCATGACGTCCACCGGGGTCATCGCCGGTGACGTCCTCGGCCGCCTGGCGGTCCCGTGGCATCCGGATCTGCTCGCCGATCAGCGCGTCGGCGGCGGCATCACCTGGGGTATCGGCGAGATCCCGATGCTGTTCCTCGCGCTGGCGGTCGGGGTGGTCTGGAGGCGCGCCGACGAGAAGGAAGCCAGGCGCCGCGACCGCCAGGCCGACCGCGATGACGATGCCGAGCTCGCCGCCTACCACGACCGCCGGGCTGAACTCGCCCAGGCCGACCAGCAGCGCGCCCGCTGACACCGGGCGGGCCGGGGTTCTCGCCCGGCGCGTGGCCCG
>CAMCQD010000116.1 GCA_945876925.1 uncultured Dermatophilus sp. | reverse complement strand
TCACCTACAGATGACCGACGTTCTTATGGCAGGCCAGGCACGATTGCGTCGTGTTGCGGGGCGGCATCCCCACCCTGGTGGCGCGCATCTGGGAGGTGATGCCGGCATGGCAGTGCAGGCACCCCTCCTCAGCGATGCGCACGTTCATCGGCTTGATCTGGATGTTGTCGGGGTGGTTACCCGTCGTCATGCCCAGACCGTGGTTGAAGCCGTTGATTCCCTTGGAGACGTACTTCGCGACGATATTCGAGTGCGGGGCGTGGCAGTCGTTGCAGGTGGCAACCTTGCCGTGACCCGACTTCAGCCAGCCTTCGTACTGCGGACGCATGACGTGGCAGTTGACGCAGGCAGTGGGATCGTCGAACAGATACGAGTAACCCTTGGCGTACCCGAACGTGAACATCCCGACGCCGAGCAGGGAGCCCAGCACGAATACCGCGACGGCGCTCAGCAACCGCCTAGCGGTCAGGAACTGCCGCAGTCGTGAGGTCCCCTCGGAAGCCATGACACAACCTCGCCAGCGAGCGGCCCGGCGGACACGTGGGCCGATTGTGTTTACAGGGTGCGCTATTCGCGCCCGTCACGACATCCGTCGCCAGGTAGAACCTGGATACATGAGCGCACCGGCACCGGACCGGCCGGTACATTAGGGATACCTTATTAAGGCTGGGGTTCCCCGCGGCAGCTCCGGGGCCGGGAGCAGGGCCGGCGGGCTGAGTTCGCCTCCGGCGAGCGCGGCGGCTATCCCGGGCCGGGGCGCCCGAGCCACTGGCGCACGACGTAGGCGGCGGCCTGGATGCGGTTCTCCATCCCGAGTTTGCGCAAGGCGTTGTGCACGTGGTTCTTCACGGTGCCCTCGGTGATCGAGAGCTGGCGGCCGATCTCCTTATTCGTCAGCCCGTCGGCCACATACCGCAGGATCTCCAGTTCCCGCTGGCTCAGGCAGGCCCCGGGCGCACCCGGCGCCGGTTGCGGCCGGGCTGCGGCGGCGCCCCTGCGGCGCAGCCGGGAGACCAGGCGCCCGACCAGGGACGGCGAGACGGGAACCTGCCCGGTCATCACCGAGCGGAGCATGTCGTACAGCTGCTCGGGCCGCAGATCCTTGAGCAGGTACCCGTGCACTCCCAGCTCGATTGCCGTGAGCAGGTGCTCGTCATCCTCGGAGACGGTGAGGATGACGACGCGCGGGTGCGGCATCGAGTCCAGGATGAGGCGGGCCGCCTCGACTCCGTCCATGACGGGCATCTCGATGTCGAGCACGACGATGTCGGGGTTGAGCTCGCGGGCCAGCTCGACCCCGGCGAGCCCGTTCCCGGCCTGGCCGACGACCTCGAAGCCGGGCTGGGCAGAGAGCAGCGCGGCGATCGCCCGCCGGAATAGCGGCTGGTCATCGACGAGCAGCACGCGTATCGCGGGTGCGGTCATGCACTCACCCGGGCAGGCAGCACCCGCGGGTCGGCCGGGGCGCGGTGCCGCCCGCCGCCGACGGGGATCTCGACGATCACCCGGGTGCCGCGACCCCGGTGCGATTCGACCGCGAAGGTACCGCCGAGCGATTCGGCGCGCTCGCGCATGGACAGCAGGCCGTAGTGGTCCCCGGGGGCCATCCGCTCGATGTCGAACCCGTGGCCATTGTCGTCGACCGCGACCCGGACCGCGGCCGAGTTAACCGCCTCGACCGTGACCTGGACGGCAGTGGCGTCGGCGTGCTTACGCACGTTGGTGAGCGCTTCCTGCATGATCCGCAGCGTATGCACGGCGGCATGCCCGGTCATCGGCAGCGCCTCGAGCTGGCCGTCGAAGCGGGCGTCGATCCCGGTGCGGTCGGAGTACCAGGCCAGGTACCGGGCCATCGTGGCGGCCAGATCCGAGTCGTCACGGGCGGATTCGCGCAGCCCGAAGATCGTCTCGCGCACGTCGCCGTACGCCTCCTCGCACAGGTCGGCCAGCTCGCACAGCTCCCCGGCGGTGGTGGGCGGCATCTCCGTGCTGGACAGGGCGCGCAGGCGCAGGTGCGTGACGGCGAGCACCTGGGCCAGGCTGTCGTGCATCTCGCGGGAGATGCGCAGCCTCTCGGCCACGATGGCCGCGTCCTGCTCGGCTTCACGCAGGCGGTCGCGTTCCCGGGAGACAGCGGCCAGGTCGGCCAGGGTGTCCAGGATGCACTGGTCGGAGACATCGAACGGGGTGCCGGATGAGCGTGACACCCACAGCATCTCGATCGGTTCCCCGCGCAGCCGGGAGGTGAGCGCGAATTCGTGCCGGTTATGCGGGTCGTCTGCCGTGTGCACGCTCCAGAACCCGGCGTTCGAGCCCTTGAGCAGGTCGATGGCGTGCTCGATGACCACGCGCCGCACGGTTTCGCCGTCGGAGTCGCCGTCGAGCCGCAGCAGCACGTCGTTAACCGCGGCCAGCTGGGCGTTACGCCGCACCAGCTGCTGGTAGCCGCGGTTGATGAGGAGGAACATGACCAGCCCGAAAGCCACCATGACCAGGGCGGTGAGCACATTGAGGATGAGGTCGCCGCGGTTCGGCCACCACCGCACGAAGAAGTGCGGGCGCAGCAGCTGCAAGCCGATGACGATCACCACCGGGACGCAGATACCGGCGAACATGAGGCGGCGAAGCCACTTGTGCGACTCCTCACCGCTGAACGGATTGCTACGGGCAGCGCCCACCGGCCAGCCGCTCGCGGCAACGCGTGCGGGATCATTCACGGCCGACCTCCTTGACGACCCACTTGTGCTCGACGCGGGGGCATAGTCACCTTTCCAACGTCAATATCCGAGACAATACCTGGTGGCAGCCCCCTCGATGCGCACCCTGAGTGAAACCTGAGTGACTGTGATCCGATTCTCCTCTATCAACCGGCACATCGCGCAGCGTGGCGGGCATACCACACGGCGGCGCGTCCCGCCAGGCCGGCGCGCCCCGGGCAGCCAAGTCCGGCAGGGAAATCCGGGACAGAACCGCGCTCTCCGTTACCCGCCGGTACCAGGGTGACAAAGACGCGTGGTTGACACACCCACGCCCAGGCTGCCCACAGGGCACGGTCAGGCGCACCCCGGCCAAACCGCGGGGCCTCCTGCCGCGCCGCCCCGCTGCGCCCGCCGGCCCGGCTGCCGTCACGGCGGGCACCGGGGCCGTCCCGGCCGGCGATATCCGGCGCGGGGAGAGGACGCCCGCACCGGCCTCGCCAGGCGCGGAAATCACGATCAGCCACCCGGTCATTCCCCGCGCCGATCTGAACCCACCAGAAAGCGTCACCATGGCGAAAATCGCCAGCCCGCTAGCCCGCTCGTCATCAATAACGCACCGGCTCCCCTTCAGCCAGCCGGTAAATACCAGGCCATTAATTCCGGGGACCGCCCGCCGGAATACATATTCTTCCCCGATGCTGCGCACATGCTGGCGGCGCATGCCATACCCGGCAGGGAAATACCCTCCCTGCACCCATGACGCTCATCACATTCCCCTCCTGGGCGCTCACCCAGCGAAGACGGGAGCGCGCCCTGCCGGCGCCCTGCTCAGGACCGAACGCGCATCCCCGTCATAAAGACTGACGAGCGATGTTCCGCGCAGGCCGCCACCCCATGCCTGCGGCGCGGGCCGCATCGCGGGCCCGCACATTAGATAAATACATGACTATATACGTCTTTGATGATATCCGGTCCGCTTAGCAGAATGGCCCTGCCTACTCGCATGGAGAAGGAGGTGAACATGGACGCGAACGCAACGAACACGGCTCAGCAGCCGGCCTTCAGCAAGGTTGGCGTGCGCCCCGCGGGCATCGCCTTGCACTCATCGAATCACGCGGTGGCCCTGGCTTTCTCTGCGTGGAAGTGAGGCCCGTACGGCGGCCCGGCTCAACGGCCGGGCCGCCGTCTTCCGCCGCACGCATCCCGACCACCAAGGAGTCCCCTGACCCATGCCATCCCCGCGTCCGCTTCACCTCACCCTGGCGGCCGGCGTCACCATGTGGCCCTCGGCGCTCGGGCCAGTGATCGCCGTCGACGCCAGCGAGCAGTTCGCCGCCCTCGACGTCGAGCCGGAGGCGCGCCCCGTACTGCTCGGGACACCGCTGCCCCGCCCGGAAGAGGTCCGGGGCCGCTGGCCCCGGCTGGCCGAGGCCCTGGAAGGCATGCGGGAATCCGGGTACCTGACCGAGGAGACGCCGGCCCGCACGATGCGGTGCACGGTCCGCGGCGAGGACAGCGCCGCCGCCCTGCTGCGCGCGGTACTCGGCGAGAGCATCGACGTCCCCGCCGCGGCCGGCTTCACCGGCCAGGACATCGTCGTGCGCGTCTGCACCGGTCCCGGCTGCCTGGACCAGGCCGGCGAGCAGCACGACGTGCCGGTCCTCCTGGAAGGCGCTGCCATCGCGATGGGCCCGTGGGGTCCGGATCCGCGCCGGCACCCCGGCGTCGCCGACCTCGTCGCCCGGCGCCTGGCGGCACATCCCGCCCCGGAACTCCTCGAAGAATTCTGGCAGGTCGCGGCGCAGATCCCCGCGCACCGGGCCGCCCGTCCCGCACGGGCCACCGTGGCCGCGGCCGGTGCCTGGCTGCTGCGCGAGCTATCCGGCGGCGCCACCGTGCTGCGCGGCCACCAGGTGCTCGTGTCCGCTGACCTGTCCGTCAGCGTCCACCCCGTGCTGCGCCGCCCCCGCCCCGGCGACCCGCACCCGGCACGCCCCGAAATCCGGGAGGAGGCGACGTGACCGGCACCGCAGCACCCGCGCTCTCCCGCCTCATCGACCGGCGCACCGGCGTGCTCACCGAGATCGAGCACTACGCCCGCCCCCCGGAGTGGCCGGCTTCCTTCCGGATGACCGTGGGCCATGTCGCCGACACCAACGCCGACGGCACGTGGCCCAGCGACCGGATGTCCACCGGGATGGGCTTCACCGGCCCGCACTCCCCGGATGATGCCGCCGCGGACAGCGTGACCTGGGCAGCGGTCGGCGAAGCGGTCGAACGCTACTGCGGCAACTTCGTCCCCGCCGGCCTGCCCCGGGCCAGCTGGGAGGAGCTGAGCCGCCGCGGCGAGCACGCCACCGACCCCCGGGAGCTGCTGCTGTACTCCCCGCGCCAGTACGCCACCGCCGGCTTCCCCTTCGAACCGCTCACCAGGCAGCTGCCGGTCCGGTGGGCCGCCGGGACGGACCTGCGCACCGGGGAACGGACGCTCGTCCCCGCCTCCCTCGTCTTCCCGAACTTCTACGCCACCCGATACCCGGGCGAGCCGCGCACCAACGCAACGGTGTACGCCGGTATCGCCGCCGGACCCGGACGTGCCTGGGCGGAGACGTGCGCGCTCGGCGAGATCATCGAACGCGACGCCGTCGAGATCTGGTGGCGGGCCGGGGGAACGCCCCTGGCCGTACCGCCGGAGCGGATCGAGAGCCTGGCCGGGGAACTGCGCGGCACCCGGGAAGAACTGGAATACACCGTGCTCGGCATCCCCAGCCGGTGGCAGGTACCCGTCGTCGCCGTCGTCGTCTACGACCCGCACCTGGGGATCCTCGCCGTCGGGACCGCAGCCCGGCCGCGCCTCATCGACGCGGCCCGCAAGGCAGCGGCGGAGGCCATCAGCCTGCGCTCGTACTCCAAGGGCCTGCTCACCCCCGACGGCGGCGCCTGGCAGGCGGTACGCCTCGGCCTGTTCGGTGCCGGGCGGCTAGCGCCATACCGTGCCGACCGCCGGTACGCCGCCTCCTTCGCCAGCGACTTCTCCGACATGAACGACCTGTGCTGCAACAGCCAGTACTACCTGGACCCGGCCGCCCTCGCGACGGTCCTGCGGCTGCGCCACCCGCAGCGGGTAGTCCCCGACGGCGCCCTGCCCGACCTCACCGGCGACCCCCGCGAGGCCTACCTGCACCGCCTGGCCGAAGCCGGCTCGTCCCCGGTGAGCGTCGACCTGACGACCGCCGACGTACGCGAAACCGGGTTCCGCGTGGTGCGGGTCATCGCCCCGGGAACCTACTCCAACGCCGTCGCAGCCCACCCGTTCCTGGCGGGGGAGCGCTGGCGCACCGAGCCGGCCACGCTCGGGCTGCGGGAAGGCGCCCTCCCGGACGACCACCCGAT
>CAMCQD010000115.1 GCA_945876925.1 uncultured Dermatophilus sp. | reverse complement strand
GTACTTGCCGCGCCGGTCGGCGGCGATGACCCGCGTGCCGGTGAGCAGCCGTTCCAGCCCGGTGGCGCCGCCGGGGTAGCGCCGGGCTACCCGCTCGCCGCGGATATCGGCATCGGCGATCACCCGCCCGGCGACGTGCGCGTGCAGACCGCGCCGGACCACCTCGGCTTCGGGAAGCTCAGGCATGCCGCTGCGGGACAGGACGGGTCAGCGCGGGGGCGGTTACGCCCGCGCGTCGGCGGCCGCGGCGGCCAGGCCGGCGGCCTGCGCTGCGGGATCCTCCCCGGCTGCGGCCCCCGGCTGGCCGACGGCGGCGGCCCCGGATTCCCCGGCGTCCCCGGAGGAGACCCGCGCGTCGTCCTGGCGGCGGCGCAGCTCGGTCCAGGCCCGCTCGGCAGCCTGCTGCTCGGCCTGCTTCTTACTGCGCCCCACGCCCACGCCGAGGGCCTCCTCGCCCACGTACACCGAGGCGGTGAAGACCTTCTCGTGGTCGGGGCCTTCCTCGGTCACCCGGTATTCGGGGATGCCGACGGCGACCGCGCTGGTCAGTTCCTGCAGCGAGGTCTTCCAGTCCAGGCCGGCCCCGAGCTGGGCCGAGCTGGTCAGCAGCGGGTCGATGAGGTGATGGACGAACACGCGGGCACCCTCCAGGCCGTGCGCCAGGTAGACGGTGCCGATCAGCGCCTCCATCGTGTCGGCGAGGATGGAGGCCTTGCTGCGCCCGCCGGTGCTCTCCTCGCCGCGGCCCAGCAGCAGGTAGTCGCCGACCCCGAGCTCCGTGGCGACTTTCGCCAGGGCGCGCATGTTCACCACCGCCGCCCGCAGCTTGGCCAGCTGGCCTTCTGCCATGTCGGGGTGGTCGGCGTACAGCGACTCTGTGACGACGAGCCCGAGTACGGAATCACCGAGGAACTCGAGCCGCTCGTTGTTGGGCAGCCCGCCTTGCTCGTAGGCGTAGGACCGGTGCGTCAGGGCATGGTCGAGCACCGCGAGGTCGATGTCGCCATCGATGATCCCGCGGATGGCCTCGGCCAGTTCACTGACGGGACGCCGCTGGTGTGTTTTGTGCGCCTTGGACGCCATGCGTCAGCGCGCCCGTCAGTCCTGGAACTCGGTCCGCTCCGCGGCCGCGTAGTGGCGGCCGTTGTAGACACCGCACGAGGGGCAGGCGACGTGCGGCCGCTTGGGCGCGGAGCAGCGCGGGCACGCGGCCAGGGTGGTGGGGGTCGCCTTCCACTGCGCGCGGCGCGAACGGGTGTTGGAGCGCGACATCTTCCGCTTCGGGACGGCCACGTCAGTTCCTCTTCTCTTGCGTGTTCTGCTCCACCTCGGCTGAGCCGGCGTCTTCCGCGGTGCGGAGCGCGCCGAGCGCGGCCCAGCGTGGATCGATAGTGTCGTGCGCGTGCGACGGATCACCGGCCAGGCGCACCCCGCATTCGGGGCACAGTCCCGGGCAGTCGTCCGAGCACACCGGCTGGAACGGCAGTGAGAGCACCACCGCGTCCACGATGAGCGGCTCGAGGTTGATCTGATCCGCCTCGATTACCCGCTGATCCTCATCGTCATCGCCCACCTGTTCCAGGTGAGCCGCGCGATCGGCGTAGGCGAACAGTTCCTGGAACGGCACGTCGACTTCCCAGTCGAGCTCGTCCAGGCAGCGCACGCAGGCACCGGTAGCGCGGGCCTCGACCGTCCCGCTGACCAGCACGCCTTCCATTACCGACTCCAGACGCATGTCGATACGCACAGGCGTGCCCTCAGCGACACCGATGACATCGGTGCCCAGGCGAGCGGGTGCCGTCACCTCAAGAGTGTCCTCCGCCATCGTCCCCGGGCGGCGGGCGAGCCGGCGAGTGTCGATCACCAGCGGCCCGTGCTGGGCGAGTTCTGTCATGGAGTTCACTTCATCTCGGTCGGGCGGCACTCGGGCTGCGGTCCGGCCCTAGGTCACCCCCGGGCCGCGCGGCGCACGAGCATCATCGGCGAGCCGGAGACGATCCGGGTGCCTCGGATAGACGAAACGCGCCAGCGGCCGGATAGACCCAGACCGGCTATCGAGTTTAGACCAGCGCGCAGGGGTGCCCCAAACGCCGCTTGCGCGCGCCGGGCCCGGCCAGAGGCGGTACCCGGCTCCCGGCCGCGCGGCCCCTCCGGACGGCCTCACCCGGATGGCCTCGCGCGGGCGCCGTCACGGGCCGGCGTCCTCGCGGGCTCCGAGCCGGCTGCCCAGGGCGGCGCGGACCCGTTCGGGCACTAATCCGCCGATGTCCCCTCCGAAGCGCACGACCTCTTTCATCAGCGAGCTGGACACCTGCGAGTACTCTGGCGCGCCCGGGAGGAACAAGGTCTCGATCCCGCTCATGCGCCGGTTCATCACGGCCATCGGCAGTTCGTAGGCATAGTCAGCCTCACTGCGCACGCCCTTGACGATGGCCTCGATATCCAGCTCGCGGCACACGTCCACGAGCAGGCGCCCGGAGAAGGCCGCCACGCGCACGTTGGCCAGCGCGGGGTCGTCCTCGATCTCACCGCGCAGCAAGCCGACCCGCTCGGCGACGGGGAACAGCCCGGCCTTGCGCGGGTTGTGCAGCACGATGACGACGACCTCGTCGTACAGCCGGGCGGCCCGCCCGATGATGTCGAGATGGCCGAGGGTGACCGGGTCGTAGGAGCCCGGGCAGGCGCACCGGCGCACCGGCGCACCGGCGGAGCGGGCGTCCGGGCCGGGACCGCCGCCGTGCGCGGGCGGGTTGTCGCTGGTCATGTGCCGAGGTTAGCTTCCGGCGGGCTCATCCTGGCCGTTGTCCCCGGGGGCGTACCGGGCCAGCCACAGCCGGGTCTCGCCGTAGGTGCGCGGTTCCATCCGTTCCAGGCCGTTAGGCCAGGCAGGTTCCGGCGAGCGCACGGCCCGCTCGGCCACCACGACGGCGCCCGGGGCGAGCACCCCCGGGGCGGTCAGCGCGGACAGCACCCCGCCCAGGGCGGATTCGTCCAGGTCGTAGGGCGGGTCGGCGAACACCAGGGAGTACGGCTCGCCGCCGGTCATCGTGGCGCAGAACCTGGCCACCGGAGCCTCGATCACCTGGACCTGGCCGTACACGCCCAGGTCGCGGGCGTTGTGCCGGGCCAGCCGGGCAACCGGGCGGGCGGATTCGACGAGCACCGCGCTGGCCGCGCCCCGGCTGATCGCCTCCAGGCCCAGCGCCCCGGACCCGGCGTACAGGTCGAGCACCCGGGCCGAGCCGAGCACGTCAAGATGCTCCAGCCGGGAGAACAGCGCCTCGCGTACCCGCTCGCTGGTCGGGCGGGTCCCCGCGCCCCTGGGGGTCCGTAGCGTGCGCCCGCCGAACTGGCCGGCGACGATCCGGGTCATCTGGACCTCACTTCCTTCGCTGCTGCTGCACCTTGCCGTTCAGCCAGGCCGGGGACGCCCTCCCCCGGCTGCTCACCCCATCTGCAGGTACCCGGCCTGCCGCTCGTCGAGCCGGCTGGCCAGCATCCGCGCCAGGTCAGGATGCCGGTCCAGGCGGGGATCGGCGGCGATGAGGGCGGTGGCGTCCTGGCGGGCCTGGGCCAGGATGCGCTCGTCCTCGCGTCCGGTGAGGCGCAGCATCTCCAGCCCGCTGCCGCGCCCGCTCTGCCGGACGCCGAGGATGTCGCCCTCCCGCCGGGAGAGCAGGTCGTGCCGGGCCAGGGCGAAGCCGTCGGTCGTGGCGGCGACGGCTTCCAGGCGCTCACGGGCAGCTTCCCCGGGGTCGCGGGTGACCAGCAGGCAGAGCCCGCCGTGGCTGCCCCGGCCGACCCGCCCGCGCAGCTGGTGCAGCTGGGAGATGCCGAACCGGTCGGCGTCCATGATGACCATGACGGTGGCGTTCGGGACGTCGACCCCGACCTCGATCACCGTGGTGGAGACGAGCACGTCAATCTTCCCGGCGGCGAAATCGGACATGGTGGCGTCCTTCACCTCGGCCGGCAGGCGCCCGTGCAGCAGGCCGATCCGCAGCCCGGCCAGCACCGGGTTCGCCTGCAAGGTGGCGTGCATCTCCAGCACGCCGCGCATGGGGGCTCCCGGGCCGTTGCCCGCCGCGCCCGCGTCGCCGTCGCCGGGCAGGTCACCGGCCTGCGGCCCGCGCGCGTCCGCCGCGGGCGACCACCCGGCGGCCTCCTCGAATCCGTCGTCACCGGAGGCTGATTCGTCGTCCCCGATCCGGGGCGCGACGACATACGCCTGCCGCCCGGCGGCGGCTTCCTCGGCTACCCGCTCCCACGCCCGCTGGTACCAGCGGGCGTTGTCCACGATCGCGGTCTGGATCGGCGAGCGCCCGGCGGGCAGCTCGCGCAGCACGCAGGTGTCCATGTCGCCGAAGACGGTCATGGCGACGGTGCGCGGGATGGGGGTGGCCGTCATGACGAGCATGTGCGGGGAGTGCCTGGCCTTGCTGCGCAGCGCGTCACGCTGCTCCACCCCGAACCGGTGCTGTTCATCCACCACGACCAGTCCCAGGTCGGCGAAGGCAACGTTCCCGGACAGCAGCGCGTGGGTGCCGACGACGATCCCGGCCTCGCCGCTGGCGGCGGCCAGCAGGGCTTTCTTACGTGCCCCGGCGGATTCGCCTCCGCTGAGCAGGACCACCCGGGTGCCCTGCCCGGCCCCGGTGAGCATGCCGCCCTCGGCCAGCGGGCCGAGCAGCTCCAGCAGGGAACGGTAGTGCTGCTGGGCGAGCACCTCGGTGGGGGCCAGCAGGGCGGCCTGTCCCCCGGCGTCGATGACGGCGAGCATGGCCCGCAGCGCGACCACGGTCTTGCCGGAGCCGACGTCTCCTTGCAGCAGCCGGTTCATCGGATGCGACTGTCCCAGATCGGCGGCGATCTGCTCACCGACCTCGCGCTGCCCTGCGGTCAGCTCGAAGGGCAGCCGGGCGTCGAAGCTGGCCAGCAGCCCGCCGGGGGGCGGGGTGCGGGGCACGGCGGGGGCGTCGTCCTGCTCGCGGCGGCGCTGGGCCAGTACGAGCTGGATGAGCAGGGCCTCGTCGTATTTGAGGCGGCGGATGGCGGCGGCGCGCTCGCCCAGGTCGCGGGGCAGGTGGGCCCGGCGCCAGGCGGTGGCGAAGTCCGGCAGGTGGCGGGCCGCGACGATGTCCGGCGGCACCGGGTCGGGCAGGTCCGCCGCGTCGAGCACCATCTCGACGGCGCGGGAGATCTTCCACGAGGGCAGGAGCGGGCGCTCCCGTACCGGGTCCGGGCCGTCCTCGCCCGGTCCGGCGTCCCCGGTACCGAGTTCGTATACCGGGTGGGCGAGCTGCCAGGTGCCGCGGTACCGGCTGACCTCTCCGGCGAACAGCCCGCGGGCACCCGGGACGAGTACGTTGACGTGCGGGTAGGCGCTGAAGAACGTCAGCGCGAGGGTGTGCTCGCCGCTGCGCACGGTGGCGTTGAGCATGGTGCGGGGCTTACGCCCGGGCACCGGCCTCGGCTGGCGGGTGCTGGCCTGGGTTACGGTCCCGGGGAACACGACGTAGTCGCCTTCGTGCAGCGAGCCGAGGTCGCCGGTGGCGTCGAGGAAGCGCCGGGGCAGGAATCGCAGCAGCTCGCCGACGGTGGTCAGGCCGCGTTCCCGGGCGAGCCTGCTCGCGATGTCGCGGGGCAGCACGCTGGTCAGCCGGGTCTGCCAGCCTGCCATCACTCGACTCCGACGAGCAGCACCGAGTCGTGCTGCCCTCCGTCGATCCAGGCCACCTCGATCTCGGGGCGGGCGGCGCGGATGTCGTCTGCGAGCTGGCGGGCCATGCCCTGGTGGCCCTGCCCGGCGATGAGGGTGACCAGTTCACCGCCCGGGGTGGCCGGCGCGGCCAGTCCCGGCCCGGCGGCGGGCTCGCGCGCCTCCGGCGGGAGATCCGGCGCGGGGCGGGTGAGCAGGTGCTCGACCAGGGCCCGGGAGACCGCTAGCGAGTCGGCGCCAACCGCGCGGACGTCATCGTCGCCGTACCCGAGCAGATCGCCCCGGCGGCACCGGCCGGCCGCGTAGGTGGCTGCCCGCCAGGAGATCTCGACCCAGACGCAGCGCACGGCCCCGGCCACGCGGGCCAGCCGCAGCGCCTCGCTCGCGGGGT
>CAMCQD010000114.1 GCA_945876925.1 uncultured Dermatophilus sp. | reverse complement strand
CTCAGCGTCAGATCAGTGAAATTCACTGAGCCCGGATGGCGGGGGTCAGGGGACTGGCACGTGTGGCCCTGGCCCCCTCACGCGCCAGTGACGTCTCACTGCGGGGATGGTGCCGGCCGACGATGAGCCCGCGCCAGGCCCGTGACGGGCGCTGCGCTCACGCCGAGTACAGCGGCCGGTCCCCGGCCTGGAGCGCGTCGGCGGGCACGATCTGCTTGCCGAACGGGAAGCACGTCACCGGGATCATCTTGAGGTTGGCGATGGCCAGCGGGATACCGATGATCGTGACCGCCTGGGCGACCGCGGTGCCGATGTGCCCGATGGCCAGCCACATCCCGGCCACGAGGAACCAGATGACATTCGCCAGCCCGGACGCCGTCCCGGCCCCGGGGGTCTGCACCACGGTGCGGCCGAACGGCCACAGGGCGTACGCGGCCATCCGGAAGGAGGCGATACCGAAGGGGATGGTGATGATGAGGACGCAGGCGAGCACCCCGAACGCGACGTATCCCAGAGCGAGCCAGAACCCGCCGAACACGAGCCAGATGATGTTGAGGATGGTCTTCACGCCAGGTGCTCCCGTGTCGAGGTGGGTGCGGGCGCGGCCCGCGATGCCAGGGATCATTCCTATTGCCAACGCGCGGCCGCGGCGGGCGGTTCCCGGTTTCGCGCCGGACCTGCCGCCTTGCGAGAATGGGCCGCGATGACGACTTACCAGGTGCGCACCCACGGGTGCCAGATGAACGCGCATGACTCCGAGCGGCTCGCCGGGCTGCTGGAAGCCGCCGGTTACGTCGACTACGAGTCGGTACCCGCCGAGCACCGGGGCCCGACCGCCGACGTCATCGTCTTCAACACGTGCGCCGTGCGGGAGAACGCAGCCAACCGGCTCTACGGCAACCTCGGCCAGCTCCGCCCGGCCAAGGAAGCCAACCCGGGCCTGCAGATCGCCGTAGGCGGGTGCATGGCCCAGAAGGACCGTGACCTCATCGTCGCGCGCGCACCCTGGGTGGATGTGGTGTTCGGCACGCACAACATCGGCTCCCTGCCGGTGCTGCTGGAACGTGCCCGGCACAACCGGCGTGCCCAGGTCGAGATCCGCGAGGCTCTCGAGGTCTTCCCCTCCACGCTGCCCGCCCGGCGGGATTCGGCGTACGCGGCGTGGGTGTCCATCAGCGTCGGCTGCAACAACACCTGCACGTTCTGCATCGTCCCGGCGCTGCGCGGGAAGGAGACCGACCGCCGTCCCGGCGACATCCTCGCCGAGATCCGGGCCCTGGCCGCCGAGGGGGTCACCGAGATCACCCTGCTCGGGCAGAACGTCAACACGTACGGGGTTGAGTTCGGGGACCGTGGCGCGTTCGCCGGGCTGCTGCGCGCCTGCGGGCAGATCGAGGGGCTCGAACGGGTGCGGTTCACCAGCCCGCACCCGGCGGCATTCACCGACGATGTGATCGAGGCGATGGCCGCCACGCCTAATGTCATGCCGAGCCTGCACATGCCGCTGCAGTCCGGCTCCGACCGCATCCTCAAGGCGATGCGGCGCTCATACCGCAGCGAGCGCTTCCTGGGGATCCTGGACCGGGTCCGGGCCGCCCTGCCGCACGCGGCGATCAGCACTGACATCATCGTGGGGTTCCCCGGCGAGACCGACGCCGACTTCGAGGCGACCCTTGAGGTGATGCGCCAGGCCCGGTTCGCCAGCGCGTTCACCTTCCAGTATTCGATCCGGGAGGGCACCCCGGCGGCCAGCCTGCCCGGCCAGGTGCCCAAGCCGGTGGTGCAGGAACGGTTCGACCGGCTCGTCGGGCTGCAGGAGGAGATCAGCTGGGCCGGGAACCGGGCGTGGGAGAATCGCCGGGTCGAGGTGCTCGTGGCGGTATCCGAGGGACGCAAGGACACCGAGACCGCCCGCATGTCCGGGCGCGCGCGGGATAACCGGCTGGTGCACTTCGCGCTGCCCGCCGGTATGCCGGCCAGGGAGCGTCCCCGCCCCGGGGACCTGGTCGAGGTCGAGGTCAGCTACGGCGCCCCGCACCACCTGGTCGCCGATTCTGCTCTGCGGGAAGTCGATCCGGTGTTCTCGGTGCGGCGCACCCGGGGCGGTGACGCCTGGGAGCGGTCGGCGGGCAACCCGGTACCGGGTAAGCCGGTGGTGAGCCTGGGAATGCCCTCAGCCACCCGCCCGGCTGCCACGGCCGCCCCGGCGGCTTCCTGCCCGGTGGCCGCCTCCGGCCGCTGACCGGGCTCCCGGTAGTCCGGGGGCCGGGCCCGGAGCGGGGCCGTGCGTGCCCGGTTGCCGCGGATGCCGCCGGGCGGGCCGTCCTGACGCGGGTTGCGTGCGGGCAAGCTAGTCCGTCCCGGGGCGTGCAGCGGCTGGGCGCGGCGGCGGAGTTGCCGGGCGGGCGTTTTCCTGTCGCGATGAACCTGGCCCGTCCCGGTGCGGTCAGCGGCAAGGGGGCCGCTGCCATCCGCAGGCCTGCGGATGGCACGGGATGGCGCTGCACGAGGGCCTGCCTTACCGGGTGCCGGGCCTGCTCCGGCGCAGGCGCCACCTGAGCACACGTATGGCCCCGCGATCATCCGGGGCCATACGCGAGGGGCGGATCCGCTTAAGTCAGCGGCCGCTCATGCCGTCCGGGCGGTCACTGCGAGTTGTCGCCGATTTTCTCGTCCGCCGCCTGCTGCGCCTGCTCGATCGCGCCGGCGTGGGCACCGCCGGTCCTGGCGTTGACGGCGTCGGCTGCGGCTTGCAGACCCTTGTCACTGATCTGCTCCACCTTGCCGGGGTTCTGCTCGGCGAATTCCTTCGCTTTGCTGCCCAGCCCGTCCATGAGTCCCATGCCGGGCCTCCTCTCTCCTCGGCTGCACGCGCGGAGGATCGCCCTCCGCGACGCCTACGCTGTGAACTATGCCCGCCCTTCCGCCGGAGAACACCCTGTGGGACCCGGACATGTGTGAACCCGGACCGGCCGGCCCCGGCACGGACGGGCATGCCGCTGCGCCCATCCTCGCCGTGGTCGGCCCCACAGCCACCGGAAAGAGCGCCCTGGCGGTGGATCTGGCCCGTGCGCTGGGGGGCGAGGTGGTCAGCGCGGACGCCTACGCGCTGTATCGCGGAATGGACATCGGGACCGCCAAGCCGGGCCTGGACGAGCGGCGCGGCGTGCCGCACCACCAGATCGACGTGCTCGGCATCGACCAGGAGGCTTCCGTCGCGGCCTATCAGCGCCACGCCCGTGCCGACCTGGACGACATCGCCGGGCGCGGGCTGGTTCCCGTGCTGGCAGGAGGGTCGGGGCTGTACGTGCGGGCGGCCCTGGACCAGCTCGACATCCCGCCCGCCAGCCCGCAGGTGCGCCGCCGCCTGGAACAGGAGGCCGAGCGCGGCGGACTGGGCCGGCTGCATGCCCGGCTGGCGGGCCTCGACCCGGTCGCGGCGGAGGCGATCGGGCCGCGCAATGCACGCCGGATCGTGCGCGCCCTGGAGGTTATCGAGCTGACCGGGCGGCCGTTCACGGCAACCATGCCCGTCCGCCAGTTCCGCCGCCCCAGCGTGCTCATCGGCCTGGACGCCCCTGCGGAGGTGCTCGACGAGCGCATCGGGGCACGGGTGACGGCGATGTGGGCGAATGGTTTCCTCCAGGAGGTGGCCGCCCTGGAACAGCGGGGGCTGTCCGGCACTCGCACCGCCGGGCGGGCCGTGGGGTACCGGGAAGCCCTCGCCCAGCTGCGCGGCGAGCTCAGCGAGGATGAGGCGATCGCCGCCACCGCCCAGGCCACGCGGCGGCTGTCCCGGCGGCAGCGCAGCTGGTTCCGGGCCGACCCTCGGGTCACCTGGCTGCCCGCGCAGGCGGACCGGGACGATCTCGTCGCGCGGGTGCTGCGCCTCCTCCGCCCGGGCAGCTGACCTGGCCGGGCAGGCGGCCCGGGCTGGTCATGAGCGCGGGAAGCCTTCTCCGCCTGGGCACCTGACCCCTAGGGCGGGACCGTCTGAGGCCGGCTCTGGGGCGGGATGCGTGGGGGATAGCGCGGGTGACCGGGGGGCGGGCTGCTGGCAGCTGACCCCGCCGGGGGAGGATGGCTGATTCTGCTGAGGCAGCAGGGCTGGGCTTTGCTTTGCTGGCCCCGCCGGGGCGCGAGTGCGAGCCGTCTCGTGCGGGCCGGGAGGCGCGGGGTGATCCAGTCCGCCGATGGCGTGGACAATGAGACGGTGAGCGCGCCCGCAGAGCAGACCAGCACCGCCAGCACCCCGCACGGCACCGGAGACACCCCGCGGGAGAACCCTCCCGGAACTGCGGCCACTGCCCTGGCCACCGGCGGCACCGCCGGGCCGGCCGCCATCCGCCGCCGGTTCACCAAGGGACACGGCACCGAGAACGATTTCGTCCTCATTCCGGACCTGGACGGCTCAGCGGATCTGGACGCCGCCGCCGTCCGCCGGATCGCCGACCGCCGGGCCGGTATCGGCGCCGACGGCGTCATCCGGGTGGTCCGGGCACGCTGCTCGGCGGAACCTTCGGTCGCTGCGCAAGCCGGCCAGGCGGAGTGGTTCATGGACTACCGCAACGCGGACGGCTCCCTAGCTGAGATGTGCGGCAACGGAACCCGTGTGTTCGCGGCCTATCTGCGGAGGGCCGGGCTGGTCACGGGTGATTCGTATGACATCGCTACCCGCGCCGGGATCCGGCACATCACCGTCACCGGTGATGAGTACGCCACCGGGATGGGCCGCTACACCCTGATCGCGCCCGGGGAGTTCGCCAGGCAGGGCAGCGACTCGGTGGTGACCGTTCCGGGCATGCCCGGTTTGCCGGCGCTGTCGGTCGGCATGGGCAACCCGCACGCCGTCGTGGCCCTGCCCGCCGGGGCAGACCTGGACGCCCTCGACCTGGGGCCCGCCCCGCGGGTTCACCCCGAGCCCCCGGACGGCACGAACGTCGAGTTCGTGCAGATCCTGGGCGGCGGGCACCTGCGCATGCGGGTGTTCGAGCGCGGGGTGGGGGAGACCCGCTCCTGCGGCACCGGCGCGGCCGCGGCGGCCGTCGCCGCGATGCTGTGGAGCGGGGACCCGGCCGCGCATACCCGCTGGCAGGTGGATGTTCCCGGCGGGACGCTGCACGTCACCGTGGACGACGGCGGTCAGGTGACGCTGGCCGGGCCGGCCGTGCTGGTCGCCGACGGCGAGACCATCCTGTAAGCCGCACCGCGCTGCCGCGGCCCGGTGAGAGCGCGCTACCCGCGCCGGGTTCGGGTTCCGGCGGGGCGCACCGGCGCGGGCGGGGACTTGCGTGCCCCGGATGGCACCCCCTCCTCGTCGATAGCGGCGCATCAGGGTGCACGCCGAACCCCTTCGCTTCAGCCGGTCCGGGCAGCGGCATGCGGTAGCGAGCCGGGGCTGACGCCGGATCAGATCGCGTCCTTCACCGTCCGGCCCGCCCTCTTCGGCGCGAGGCGAGGTACGGGTGGTGGCGTGTCAGGCCCGGGTTCCATCGGCGCGGGCGCGCCGCGGCCTCAGGCGGGGTGCTGCGGGGGCTGGTCGTGCCGGTGCGCCCGCAGCACGCGGAACCCCTTCGCCGACCCGTGCCGGCTCACCTCGAACTGAGTGCCGAGGGCGTGGCCGAGCCACGCGTGCAGCGAGTCCGCCCCCAGGTTCCGCGCGACCACCAGGTAGGCGTCCCCGCCGGGGGACAGCCGGGGCAGCCACGTCATGAGCAGGGCATGCAAGGCCGTCTTGCCGATCCGGATCGGCGGATTCGACCAGATGAGGTCGAATGTCCAGGCGGGGCCGGCCTGCCCGGGCGCGAGCACGCGTACCCGGTCCAGCCCGAGCCGGCGGGCGTTCTCGGCGGTCAGGTCGCGGCTGCGGGCGTTGATGTCGACCGCGATCACCTCGGCTCCGGGGGAGAGCATCCCCATGGCCAGCGCCAGCGGTCCCCAGCCACACCCCAGGTCGAGCAGCCGGCCGTGCGCGGGCGGATCGGGGGCTTCGCGCAGCAGCACCGAGGTACCCAGGTCGAGCCGGCCGGCGGAGAACACGCCGCCATCCGTGACGACCTCGACCTCACGTCCGGCGAGGCGGACGGTCAGGGTGCGCCGGCGGGCAGGCGAGGACGGATCG
>CAMCQD010000113.1 GCA_945876925.1 uncultured Dermatophilus sp. | reverse complement strand
GATCGGCTTGGTCTTAGGGTCGATACCCGATCCGAGTGCCTGAATGCCCATCATCGGGTCGGTGAGGATATTCGGCAGCGCCGGCAGCGGCTTGCTCGTGCGAATAGTCAGCACATTGCCCTGGGCGGTCATCGACTCGACGGGCAGCTGCGACTTCGCGCGCACATTCGTCTTGATCGCGTACTCGATCGACGTCTTGGCGGCGGCGGCGTCAACGGGCGCTCCATTGTGGAACGTCACCCCATCGCGCAAGGTGATCTTCCACGTGGATTCGTCGGCGTTCTCCCACGCGGAGGCGAGCTTCGGGACGAGAGCGAGCTTGTCGTCCACGTCGATGAGGGTCTCGGTGACGCCGTCGCGGCTCGTGAACCAGCCGACGAACTCCGAAGCCGGGTCGAGGCTCTGGATGTTGTCGGTCGTCGCGACCGTCAGCGTGGACTTCGCGGCCTCAGTGCCGCTGGCGGATGAACCGGTGGGCGCGCTGCCGCAGGCGGACAGGACCAGGACTCCCCCGAGTACGCCTCCTGCGACGGGCCGGAACTTATTCACTGACGGACCTTACCTTTCTCGATGATCTGGAACTTGCGGCTCACGCTCTGCAACTGCTGGCTCGTGTCCGAGAACAGGTTGAAAGTCAAAGTGAGCAGGAACAGGGCCAGGCCCGGTCCGATGACCAGCCATGGCGCGGCCTGGAGGAAGAGACGTCCCTCGCTGATCATCGTCCCCCACTCGGACGCCGGCTGCGGCAGGCCCAGCCCGACGAATGACAACGTGGCCAGGTTGAGAATGACGCTGCCGAGATCCGAGGAGGCCGCGACGATCAGCGGGCCGCCGATGCTGGAGGCGATGTGAGTCGTGAACAGCCGCCAGGGAGGAACGCCGTTCATCCGGGCTATCTGAATGAACGGGGCACGCTTGATCTGCATTGTGAGAATACGTGCGTACCGGGCGATCCGGGGCCAGTATGCCGCCGTCAGGGAAATGACGGCGCTGGTGAATCCCGGGCCGAGCATAGCGGCGAAGGCCAGTGCGAGGATGAATTCAGGAAAAGCCTGGAATACGGCCGTGACCCGTTGCAAGAAAGCATCAGCCTTCGGCCCCGACATCGCGGAGATGACGCCGATCAGGGTCCCGGTCACGAGCGCGCAGGCCACGACGGCCAGTGCCAGCTGCAGCGTCGGGAGAATGCCGGCCAGCACCCGTGCGAGAATGTCACGTCCCAGGGAATCGGTGCCCAGCAGGTGCGCCGGGCCCGGTGCCTGCAGCGCCGAGGCGATATCCGCGGTGTACGGGTCATACGGGGTCAGGTAGGGCGCGAGCACCCCGGCCGCGACGAACAGGATGAGTACCCCGAGCAGCAGCCGCCACACCCCCGCCGCGCTCAGCCGCGGCAGGCGGGCATGCCTGACCCGGCCCGGATCGGGCAGCCGGCCAGCCGTGTTCAGGCTGGCGATATCCGGGTGGTTGATGCGCAGCGGCCCGGCCTCAGCGCGGGCGGCCTGCCTGGCCGGGCGTCTCAGGTCGCCATCGCCGCTGCCCTGCCGGGGGCCCAGCAGCCGGGGGTCGAGCGCGAAGGCGAGCAGGTCGGCGAGGATATTAGCGACGAGGAACACCAGGGCGCACCAGACCACATACGCCTGGATGACGGGGTAGTCCTTTGCCGCGATCGCATTGAGCGCGTAATGCCCCAGGCCCTGCCAGTTGAAAATCGCCTCCACGACCGCCGAGCCGGCCAGCAGCGCCCCGAAACTGCTGCCCGCCAGGGTGCACAGCGGAGCCGCGATATTCCGCAGCACGTGCAGGCAGATCCCCCGCTGGCCCAGGCCGCGGATCCGGAGCGCGGCGATATACGGCTTATCGAACTCTTCCAGGGCGATGGACCGGATCTGCCGGACGTACCAGCCCGACATGGCGATCACCAGGGTCAGGACCGGCATCACCATCCCGCGGGCGTCCTGCGAGGCCGAGATCGGGAACCAGCGCAGCTCCAGGCCGAGCAGATGCAGCACGAGCAGCGCCGTGACGAAACCGGGCAGCGCCGAGCTGGCATAGCTGAGCACGCGGGCCGCGATGTCGAAACGGCCATTGACCCGCGCGGCGGCCGCGAGCCCGGCCGGGACGGCCAGGGCCCACGTGAGCACCAGGGACGCCACCGTCAGCGCGAGCGTGCGGGGAAGGCGGAGCTGGAAATCCGCGGCGATGCTGGTGTGCCTGCTCAGCGACGTGCCCAGATCACCGGTCAGCAGACGGCGCAGCCAGTCAAAGTACTGCTCGTGCAGCGGACGGTCGAGCCCCAGCTGCGCCCGCATCGCCTCGATCATGTCCTGGGTCGCGGGTACTCCCTGCGAGGTGAGCATGTTCTCGGCGAGGTCGCCGGGAGTCAGGTACGTGAGGACGAACGACAGCACGCTGACGCCCAGCAGCACGATGAACGTATTACCGATCCACGTCAGCACCGGCAGGGCCCGCCAGGTGCGGCTCCTGACCAGTTCGCTGCCATGCTCGGTGAGCGTTCCGGCTGGTGCCGTCGCGGCAAGCGGCGTCCTCATCGCCGGGCGCGGGCTGAAGGGGCCCCGGCCGGGCCGGGTAGCGAGCGGCCGCAGACCGCCCGGCGCAGGCGCGTGCTGCGACCCAGGTGGCCCGCGAGCGGAGCATCGCCGGCAGCGGGAACCGCCGCCAGGGCGCACGGAACCTGAGCATGCTGATATGCGGACAAGCTCTTCTCTCTTAAATATCACCGGGCCTGGATCGCGAGGCTCGCGCGTCAGAGCCGATGCGCGGGGGTGCGCATGGCCGCCAGCAGGTCTTCGGACTTAGCGTCTTCCGGGCGGCAGCGCCTTCCCAGGGCGGGTGCCCCAGTGGCATGTGCTGTTCCCGTCGGCCTCACCGCTGCGCGTCAGTCCCGGACTTGCACCGGGTTCCCTGGCCACCGTGGCGACTGGCAGGCGACAGCCTAACAGTCGTATTGCAGCTAAGGATAGGGTTTGCTGAATATCACACCGGCGCGGTGCCCGCCTGCGGTTCCGGCATGGACCGGCACACCCTGCATAGACTTCGTGCAACGAAACGGTAACGGTCCGACAGCATCGGAGATGCGCATGACCCACGTCGCCCCCATCGTCACCGAGGCAGTGCTCGCCGCTTCGCCGGAGGCGCTGTTCGACGCCTTCACCGATCCCCGGCGGTTATGTGACTGGTTCGCCCAGGAGGCATCGATCGACCTGCGCCCCGGCGGCGCCTGGCGGTTCGGCTGGCCCGGGGGGATGGCGGCCGAGGGCCGCGTCGTGGCCGCCGAACGCCCCGGGCGCTACGAATGGACCTGGGAGAGGTCGGTTACGGGAACCCAGGACCTGCGCTCCGATGTGCGCCTGCGGTACAGCTTCACCCGCGAGCAGGACGGCGGCGGCCAGGCAGTCACCCGGATGCGGATCGAGGAATCCGGTCACGAGACCGCCGCCATCCGCGACATGAACGCCACTGGCATCAACCAGATGCTCGCCACGCTGCGGGCATACGTCGAGCACGGCACCACCATCGATTGGACGGCCACGCCATGAGCACTCCCCCGGCGGCCAGCAGCTCCGGATCCCCCTCCCCGGCCGGTACGGCACCCCGCACGGCCCAGCTCACCTCCCTCCCGGATAAGGAGGCACAGCCCGAGAGCGCCTGTGCCGCAGCAGAACCCGCCCCGGCCGGGACGGCGCCTGACGCTCCTGCGACGGCCGGGGATCCGGCCCCGCCGGGCGGCTCGGCAGCCCCCGCCCCGGCGGCCAGGCATATCGAGCAGGCGGTGCGCCTGGCCCGGGCGGCGTTCGACGACGGCCGGACCCGGCCGCTGCCGTGGCGGCGCACCCAGATCGAGGCCGTGCTGGGCATGGTGAGCGAGAACGCCGCCGATATCGAATCTGCCCTGAACGCGGACCTGGGCAAGGACGGGCTGGAAAGCCACCTGACGGAGGTGCTCGCCGTGGCCGCCGAGGCCAGGCTGCTGCTGCGCAACCTGCGCCGCTGGACCCACGACCAGCCGGTACGGCTGCCAGCCACGTTCGCTCCCGGCCGGGCCCGGGTCGTGCGCGAGCCCCTGGGCGTCGTACTCGTCATCGGCGCCTGGAACTACCCGGTCAACGTCACGCTCATGCCGCTTCTGGGCGCCCTGGCGGCGGGCAACTCGGTCGTCCTCAAGCCCAGCGAGCTGGCCCCGGCCTGCTCGGGGCTGCTCGCCCGGCTCATCCCCCGCTATCTCGACCCGGAGGCCGTGCAGGTGGTCACCGGCGGCCCCGGGGAGACCACCGAGTTGCTCCGGCACCGCTTCGACCACATCCTGTACACCGGGAACGGCACCGTCGGCGCCATCGTCATGGCCGCCGCGGCCCGGCACCTGACCCCGGTCACTCTTGAACTAGGCGGCAAATCACCGGTGTGGGTTGATGAATCGGTGCCGGTGCGGAAAGCGGCCCGCTCCATCGCCTGGGGCAAGTTCACCAACGCCGGGCAGACCTGCATCGCCCCCGATTACGTGCTCACCACGCCTGCCCTGGCCGAGCGGCTCGCCGGCGAAGTGGCCCGGGCGGCACTGAGTTACTACGGCCGCGACCCGCAGCGCAGCGGCAGCTACGGCCGGATCGTCAACGAGCGGCACACCAGGCGGCTGGCGGGGCTGCTCGGCTCCGGGCACGTCGCCTCCGGCGGGATGGTCGACCTGGCGGACAGGTACATCTCGCCCACCGTGCTGCTCGATGTCGCGCCGGATAGCCCGGTCATGTCCGAGGAGATCTTCGGCCCCATCCTGCCCATCCTCACCGTGGCTGATCACCACGAGGCAATCGAGTTCATCACCGCCCGCCCCAAACCGCTGGCGCTATACGCCTTCACCTCGCGCGCCGCGGTCAAGGAGGACCTGCTCGCCCGTACCTCATCCGGATCGGTCGCTTTCAACTCGGTGATGACCCAGGCCGCAGTGAGTTCCCTGCCGTTCGGCGGGGTCGGCGCCAGCGGCATCGGCGCCTACCACGGTGAGCACAGCATCCGCACGTTCAGCCACGACCGGGCGGTACTGGACAAGCCTGCCCGGTTCGACGTGTCTGCCCTGGCGCGGCCGCCGTATACCTTCCTCAAGGAGCGCCTGCTGCGCCGCCTGTAGTTCCCCCCGCGCCGCTTGCGGTCTCGCGGGGCCGGTGCGCCAGGCCCGGACTCCGGCCTGGTGCAAGAGCCCGGGTGGCCGGCCGGGCGTGCCGCGCGGCTCACCCCGGTTACGGACCGCCGGGTGCCTCCGGCGGGTTCAGCCACTGGCCGCGGTGCAGGACGCCCCGGAGGGTCGCGTCCTCGCCGAGGACCACGGCATCGGCGCGGTACCCCGGTGCCAGGCGTCCCACCCGCTTCAGGCCCAGGTAACCGGCCGGGTTCGCCGAGGCGGCCCGCAACGCCACCTCCAGCGGGACGCCTGCCGCCAGCGCGGTCCGCACCGCCTGGTCCAGGGTGAGCGTGCTGCCTGCGATAGTGCTGGTGCCCGCGACGCGGGCCACCCCGCCGCTGACCCGTACCGGCAGCTGCCCGAGCAGGTAGTCCCCATCGCCCGCCCCGGCGGCGGCCATCGCGTCGGACACGAGCACCGCCCGCTGCGGGTAGGCCGTCATGACCCAGGCGAGCACCGCCGGATGCAGGTGCACGCCGTCGGCGATGAGCTCAAGCCATACCCGCCCATCCGCCAGCAGCGCTGGTAGCGGCCCAGGTTCGCGGTGATGCAGCGGCGGCATCGCATTGAATAGGTGCGTCGCGCCGGTGATCCCGGCGGCGATCGCCGCCGTGGCAGCCTCGTGGCTGGCCTCGCTGTGGCCCAGGGCGGCAATCACCCCGAGCCCGGCGAGCTCGCGCACCGACTCCAGCCCGCCGGGACGCTCGGCGGCCAGGGTCACCATCCGCACCGCGCCGCCGCCGGCCCCGGCCAGGGCCCGCACCTCCTGCGGGTCCGGGTCGCGCAGCAGCCGCGGCGGGTGCGCCCCGGCCCGGCCCGGTGACAGCCAGGGACCCTCCAGGTGGACGCCGGCCAGCTCCCCGCGCGCTACCAGCTCCCCCAGGCGGCGCACCTGCTCAGCCAGCACCGGCAGCTCCCCGGTGACGAGTGAGGCGACCATCGTCGTCG
>CAMCQD010000112.1 GCA_945876925.1 uncultured Dermatophilus sp. | reverse complement strand
CGGCGCGCTGCGCGTCCTGGCGCACCCGCTGCGCTCGCGCATCCTGGCCGAACTGCGGGCACTCGGTGAGGCCACCGCCTCGGACCTGGCCCGCCTGCTGGACACCAGCTCCGGAGTGACCAGCTACCACCTGCGCGCCCTCGCCCGGACCGGGCTCATCACCGCTTCGGCTGCCCGCGGGCGCCGCCGGTACTGGCGCATCGCCCCCGGTTCCCGGCTGGCCAGCCTGGACGACCCCGGCCCCGACGACGAGGCCAGCGCCGAATGGCTCGCCCGCGACTACATTCAGCACTTCGCCGGCAAAGCCCAGCAATGGATTACCGCCGCGCCCTCCTGGCCCCCGGACTGGCAGGAACTCTGCGGCCTGGACGACCATCTCGTGCTGGTCACCGACACGCAGCTGGCCGCGCTGCAGGACGACATGGTCACGCTGCTGGCGAAATACCGCCGGGCCGGCGCCGGGAACCCGGCGGCCAAGCGGGTCACGTACTACACGTGCGCGCTACCGGTCGGCCCGCCGCCCCGCTGGTGAGCGGGCAACGCCAGCACCCGCGGCACGCGCCGGGGCTCAGCGGCGCTCAGCGTCGGCTCACTCGCAGCCTCCAGGCTCGCCTAAGGCCCCGCCGCCCGCCTCCGGTGAGCCGGGCAGTTCACGCACCGCCCGGGCCTGCCGCGCGCGCTCGGCGAGCTGACCCGGAGGCGGGTAGGTCACCTCCTCCAGGCACAGCCCCTGCGGCGGCATCACGGTGACCGCCGGGTCACGCCGCCCGCCGAGCAGCACCTGGCGGGGCCAGTCCGCCGGCTTGCGGCCCTCCCCCACCGGCACCATCGCGCCGGCGAGGGCGCGCACCATCGAGTGACAGAACGCGTCCGCGCACACCGTGCCGACCACCAGCGGACCCTGCCGCTGCCAGCCGAACCGCAGCAGGGTCCGGATCGTCGTCGCCCCCTCGCGCCGCTTGCAGAACGCCGCGAAATCGGCCAGGCCGACCAGTGCGGCGGCGGCCTGATCCATGGCGGCCGCGTCCAGCGGCCTGCGGCTGACCGCCACCTCCCGGCGGCGCAGCGGATCCAGTTCAGCCGGGCGGTCGCACAGCGTGTAGGAATACCGGCGGGATAGCGCCGAGAACCGGGCATCGAACCCCTCCGGCGCCGGCTGCACCCGGCGGACCACGATGTCCCCCGGCAGCACCCCCCCCAGCCGGGTCACGGCCGCCTCCCCGGGAATGCGCGCCGACCGGCCCGGCAGGCGCGCGTAGGCCTCCGGATCGGCGTCCACGTGGGCGACCGCGCCGCGGGCGTGTACCCCGGCGTCGGTGCGCCCGGCCACGACGAGGCGCACCGGGTGGCGCAGCACCACGCCCAGCGCCCGTTCCAGCTCGCCTTCGACGCTGCGCCGCCCGGGCTGCTTCGCCCATCCGCTGAAATCGGTTCCGTCGTAGGCGAAGTCAAGCCGCAGCCGGAGAGTTCCCACCCCGTTCACCCCAGCGCGGAGAACAGCGCGCGCGAGATCGCATTGACCCGCCCGACCCCGGCCTCCAGCGAGCTATTGCCGTCGGAGAGAATCGCCACGGTGTAGTCCCGCTCCCAGCCCTTGACGTGACCGAACGTATTGACCCGCCAGCCCCCTGGGGTCAGCGGCATCCAGCCGTTCTTCACCCTGGTCTCCACCCCGCTGGGAACCGCGCCCACGCCCCACTTCTGCGAGGGGATCACCCGCTCCATGAGGTCGATGACATAGCTGCGGTCCTCCGGCAGCAGTCCGAGTACCTCCGGCCCCTCCAGCAGGGCATCCATCAACCGGACCTGATCCGGCGCGGTGGTCTTGGTGCGGCCCCACGCCGAGGCCGACTCGGTGCGCGCCATCGCCAGGTCCCGGGCGAGCCGGTCCAGGGCCCGCCGCCCGCCGGCCGCCTTGAGCAGGGTGCTGGCGGCCGGGTTGTCGCTCACCCTGATCATCTGGTCGGCGAGCCGGCGATACGAGGAGGTCAGCCCGGCCCCCCTGAACCGCTGCTCGCGGATGAGCGCGACCAGGATCATGACCTTGACCAGGCTGCCGGCCTGGGTCCGGAAGCGGCCATTGTGGCTGAACCGCTCCCCGGACACCCGGTCGTGCACCTCGATGCCGACCTTGCGGCGATGCGATGGCTCGATGGACGCGACGATCCGGTCGCCCACCTCCTGCGCCGCCAGCGCCCGTGGCAGTCCCGGCTGGAACCCCGAGGGGCCCATCCCGGCACCGATGACGATGCCCGCGTTCTCCATCCCATGCTCCGCACATTCACGGCGGCACCACCGGCAAAAAGGGGATTCGCTGGTGATCCGCTCGAGGTTGCTTCTTCGCTCGCGTGTACCGCCGCCCTGCCGGAGGAGGCGATCAGCCCGAGCCCGGCTGCTATCGCACCGCCTTCGGAGCACGGCCCGTCACGTGGCCAGCGCCACGGCCAGGCGGCGATGCGGGCTCCCCGTGGCCGTGCATCCGCCGCAAGCGCAACGCCTCCCTGAGACGAGTCCGGACCGGAGCCGGTCTCGCGCCCACCCTAGCGGCTGTCCCGGACGCGCAAACGGGGTGGCTCACCTCCCTGGGAAATGAGCCACCCCGCTGACCGGGTAAGGTTCCTGGCCTGCGGCCGCCACGCGGCGGTCAGGCCCCGGCGTCCGCTGCCTCGGTAGCCGCCCGCCGGGCGGCCGCCTCCGCCTCGGCGACCGTGGCCTGCTTCGGCGAGAGCCGCTCGCGCACCAGTTCGACCACGACCATGGGGGCATTGTCCCCCTTGCGCGGGCCGATCTTGGTGATCCGGGTGTAGCCGCCCGGGCGCTCGGCCATGTCAGGCGCGATCTCGGTGAAGAGCCGGTGCACCGCGCTCTTGTCCCGCACGACCGTCAGCACCTGACGACGAGCATGCAGGTCACCGCGCTTGGCGAAGGTGATCAGCCGCTCGGCCAGGGGCCGCAGGCGGCGCGCCTTGGCCGCCGTGGTCGTGATCTGGTCATGCTCGAACAGCGACGTCGCCAGGTTCGACAGGATGAGCCGTTCGTGGGCCGGACCGCCACCGACGCGGGGGCCCTTAGTTGGGGTAGGCATTGCGTGTTCTCCCTAGATCATTCGACCGGTCCGCAGGTGGCGGTCGGTCTCGCGGACTGGTCAGTACTGCTCGTCCTCGGCGAAGCCCGCGTCGTCCTCGTCAAAGCGGTCGGCCAGCGCCCCGGGGTCGAATCCGGGCGGGCTATCCTTGAGCGACAGGCCCATGTTGATGAGCTTGGCCTTCACCTCGTCGATTGACTTCGCGCCGAAGTTGCGGATGTCGAGCAGATCGGCCTCGCTGCGCCCGACGAGTTCCCCCACGGTGTGGATGCCCTCGCGCTTGAGGCAGTTGTACGAGCGGACCGTCAGGTCGAGTTCCTCGATCGGCAGGGCCAGGTCCGCGGCCAGGGCGGCATCGGTCGGCGAGGGGCCCATGTCGATGCCCTCGGCGTCGACGTTGAGCTCGCGGGCCAGGCCGAACAGCTCGACCAGCGTCATGCCCGCCGAGGCCAGGGCGTCACGCGGGGCCATGCAGTGCTTGGTCTCGACGTCGACGATGAGCCGGTCGAAGTCGGTGCGCTGCTCGACACGGGTGGCCTCGACCTTGTACGTCACCGCGAGCACCGGGGAGTAGATCGAGTCGACCGGGATGCGGCCGATCTCGCTCTCGCCCGACTTGTTCTGCTGAGCCGAGACGTAGCCCCGCCCCCGCTCGACGGTCAGCTCCATCTCGAGCTTGCCGGTGTCGTTGAGCGTGGCCAGGACCAGCTCCGGATTGTGCACCTCGACCCCGGCAGGCGGGGCGATGTCCGCGGCGGTGACGACACCCGGGCCCTGCTTGCGCAGGTACATGACGACTGGCTCGTCGTGGTCACTGCTGACGATGATCCCCTTGATGTTGAGGATGATCTCAGTGACGTCCTCCTTGACCCCGGGGATCGTGGAGAACTCGTGCAGGACGCCGTCGATCCGGATGCTCGTCACCGCGGCACCGGGGATGCTCGACAGGAGCGTGCGGCGCAGGGAGTTGCCGAGGGTGTAGCCGAAGCCCGGCTCCAGCGGCTCGATGACGAACCGGGAACGGGAGGGCGAGACCACGTCCTCGCTGAGGACGGGGCGCTGTGCGATAAGCACGTGATCTTCCTTTCCGCGAGCGACCGCCATATGACGCTCGCGATGCCGGCCAGGCCGACGGTCCGCGCCGCCTCTGTCCACGACGCGCACCGGCCTCCCCGGCCGGGACCGGCCGGGGAGGATGCTGCTCGGATGCCGGGGGCGTCAGGACATGCCCGCCCCCCGGCCCTGGTGCCCGCCCGCGCTAGGCGGGCACCGATGGATGCTCAGTTCTTCGAGTAGAGCTCGACGATCAGCTGCTCGCTGAGGACCGTGTCGATCTGCTCGCGTACCGGGAGCTGGTGGATGAGGATCTGCAGCGAGCCGGGCACGACCTTCATCCAGGCCGGGACCGGGCGGTCGCCGAAGGTCGCCCGCGCCAGCTCGAACGGGAACAGCTCACGCGACTTGGGCCGGACGTCGATGATGTCGTACTGGCTCACGCGGAAGCTGGGCACGTCGACGCGGCGCCCGTTAACGAGGAAGTGGCCGTGGGTGACCAGCTGCCGGGCAGCCCGGCGGGTGCGGGCCAGGCCCGCGCGGTACACGACGTTGTCCAGCCGCGATTCGAGGATCTGCAGCAGCACCTCACCGGTCTTACCGGGACGGCGGGCCGCCTCCTCGTAGTAACCGCGGAACTGCCGCTCCATGACGCCGTAGGTGAAGCGGGCCTTCTGCTTCTCCTGGAGCTGGGTGAGGTATTCCTTCTCCTGGATGCGGCCGCGGCCGTGCTGCCCGGGCGGGAACGGACGGTTCTCGAAGTTCTTGTCCCCGCCGACCAGATCGGTCTTGAGGCGGCGCGACTTCTTGGTGATGGGGCCGGTGTAGCGGGCCATGTGTGAAAGTCTCCTACCTGTTCAGGGCGTGTCGCGGGTCAGACGCGGCGGCGCTTGGGCGGGCGGACGCCGTTGTGCGGCGTGGGAGTGACGTCGCTGATGGCGCCGACCTCCAGGCCCGTCGCCGTGAGCGAGCGGATCGCGGTCTCGCGGCCCGATCCCGGTCCCTTGACGAACACGTCGACCTTGCGCATGCCGTGCTCCATGGCGCGCCGGGCGGCAGCCTCGGCTGCCATCTGGGCGGCGAACGGGGTCGACTTGCGGGAGCCCTTAAAACCGACCTGGCCGGCGGATGCCCAGGAGATCACGGCACCCGTGGGGTCGGTAATGGAGACGATGGTGTTGTTGAACGTGCTCTTGATGTGAGCCTGCCCGTGGGCAACATTCTTCTTCTCTTTGCGGCGCACCTTCTTGGCGCCCGCTGACTGACGGCTCTTAGGGGGCATGCGGTTATCTCTTTCCTACGAAGTCTTCGGTGAGGCTGCGATGCGGGCGAGGCTTACTTGCCGGCCTTCTTCTTGCCGGCGACGGTGCGCTTGGGGCCCTTGCGGGTGCGCGCGTTCGTCTTGGTGCGCTGCCCGTGCACGGGCAGGCCCCGGCGGTGGCGCAGTCCCTGGTAGCTGCCGATCTCGACCTTGCGGCGGATATCGGCCGCGATCTCGCGGCGCAGGTCACCTTCGAGCTTGTAGTTGCCCTCGAGGAAGTCGCGCAGCGCGACCAGCTGTTCGTCGGTCAGGTCCTTCACGCGGGTGGAGGGATCAACGCCGGTAGCGGCGATGGCCTCCTTCGCGCGGGTCCGCCCGACACCGAAGATGTAGGTGAGAGCGATCTCTGCGCGCTTCTCGCGCGGGAGATCGACTCCGACAAGACGTGCCATCTTGCGTGGTTCTCCTGGGTTATGTCGCGGAGGTCTGGAGCAGCACCGATCCGGTCACTGCCCCGCCCGCGCCGGGCGAGGTGACGAACCGGTCCCCGGCCTCCGTGCCGGGGGTGACATCCGGGCTAGGCGCCCGGGGCCGGGTACTGCGTGCGGTACTACATGTCGTGCGTCGCGATCAGCGACTTCGTGCTGAGGTGGCCGGCTGCTCAGCCCTGGCGCTGCTTGTGGCGCAGGTTCTCGCAGATGACCATGACCCGCCCGTTACGGCGGATCACCTTGCACTTGTCGCAGATCTTCTTGACGCTCGGCTGAACCTTCATATGCCTGCCGTCTTCAGATCGGTCTCCCGCGGCTGCGGCGGCCGGCCTGGGCCGGGCACCCGCCGCGA
>CAMCQD010000111.1 GCA_945876925.1 uncultured Dermatophilus sp. | reverse complement strand
AAATCGATTCCCAGCCGGGCCTTGAGGCGCCCGCGCGAGACCAGCCCGGGGGTGACGTCCGGGCTGCGGCGGGCCTGGGCCTCCCAGTCGTCCGGGTCGATCGGGCGCGGCCCGATGAAGCGCAGCTCGCCCCGGGCCACCGGGGCCAGGAAGGGCAGCCGCCGCCCGGGGGCGCTGCCGGCGAAGGAGCGGATGGTGATGGGTTTGAGCCCGCGCCCCAGCCGGGTGTGCGTGTCGAAGAGCCGTCGCTTGGTGGCCAGGGCGACCGCCGCGCGCAGCGCGATGAGGGGGGACAGGGCCGCACTGGCGGCCAGCGCGATTGCCCGGTCGGCCCGGGCCCCCCCGGCCCCGGGAGCGGTGCCGGGTACGAGGCGCAGGCCGCTGCCCCGCCCGGGCTGGGTCACGTTCTCGGTCCGGGCGGGAACAGCATGGTCATTAGCAGCGGTCACTCTCAGATGCCGCCGGGTTTGCGAAGTTCCGGTGGGGCGATAGGCCGTCACATAACAAACGGTAGCCCCCGAGTCTCCGGAGATGGTAAAACCAACCCTAGGCGTCTGTACGCAACGGGAAAGGACTGGCCGGTAAGTCCCGGTTCCGGGAACATGCGATACGTCATCGGCAGATCACCGTTGTGCGACGAGTCAGCTGGTCCGGTAATCCAATCCGTAGTAGTTGTCGAACGCCTCCAGCGCCGCCCGCGCCCGGTCCCGCTCTCCGGGTGGCGTCCAGGGACCGTCCAGGATGCGGTCAAGCTTGCCCCGGAAGGCTGCGAACCGCTCGCGCGTGCCCGGGCTGGGCGCCTCGTAGGTCACCCGCGCGCCCGGATCGGTGAGCCCGTCGGCAAGTTCGGTCAGCGGCGGGACCTCGTACAGGCACGGCTCCTGGGCGAACAGGTCGATGAACACCCGGATGAGCAGCAGCCGGAAATTGTCGTCGGTGAACGTGCCTGACGATCGCTGGAAGTGCCGGTAGGTCGAGATGACGTAATTGAAATGAACGATGGCCTCATCCTGGGAAAGCAGCCCGATCCGCTCCGGGGGAGTGAGGGCCTGCGGGTGCAAGGTGGTGTCGAAGGTATGCGACTGCCCGTAGATCTCGGCGTCGTGGCCCATGTGCATGTGCGGCGGGAAGGAGCGCAGCCAGCCCCGCCAGGCGCACATCTCCCAGGTCGCCACCAGTGACCAGCCCCGCTCGGCGAACCAGCCGTCCCAGACCGGGCTCACCCCGGCGACGTACAGGTCCCGCTCCCGGGTGGCGCGGTAATGCCGCTCCAGGGCGTCCGGCTGGAGCAGGAACAGGTCGGCGTCGTGCAGCACGACGTGGCTGCCCCGGGCGGCCCGGATGCCGGTGATGATCTGCACCCCGTGGTTGTGGGAGGGGTTGCGCAGCCGGGGCAGCACAGTCCGCTCGGGCTGGGGCAGGGGCACCAGGCGCAGGTCACCGGGGTACTGGGCCCGGTGACGGCTGACGATGTTGCGTACCGAGGGGGTCATCCGGTCGGGCAGGACCAGGGTCTCCACCCGGCTGGCGGGATCCTGCAGCTGGCATACCGCCAGGGCCAGTTCCAGGAAGACCGGCAGGTCCCCGGGCACCGGCATGAGCAGGGAATAGCCGGGCTGCTCGGGCAGGGCCGGGCCCCATTCGCTGAACCGGGCGTTCCAGTAATGCGCGCCGAGTGACATATGCGTGACCTTCTCGTGTGGGCGGTGCGGGCCGGCGGGGGACCCGGGCCGCGGGGCTGGGCGGGCGCGGCGCGTACCTGCACCGCAGCTAGTTCATCGGGGTCGCTGGACGTCGTGCAGGAATCTCGCCATCGCCGGGGCCTGGGTGCTCGCGGTGTACCCGGCGAGCACGGCCTCGCGCCCGGCGGCGCCCTGGCGGCGGCGCAGCCCGGGGTCGGCGGCCTCGGCGGCGATCGCGTCGGCGAGCAGGTCGGCCCGCCCGGGGGTGAGCACCCTGCCCATGAGCCCGTCGGCGACCAGCTCGGGGATGCCGTTGATCCGCGAGGTGATCACCGGCAGTTCCGTGGCCAGGGCCTCCATGATCACCACGGGCAGGCCCTCCATGTACGAGGGCAGGGCGAACACATCGGCCCAGTGGTAGTGCGGCAGCATGTCGTCCTGGCCGACCGCGCCGGTGAACTCCACGAGGTCGCTGACGCCGAGCCCGGCGGCCTGGCTGCGCAGCAGGTCACGGGCCGGGCCGTCGCCGACGAACCGCACCTGCACCGGCACCCCGCGGTCCCGCAGCTGAGCGGTCGCCTCCAGCAGCGCCGGGCCGCCCTTCTCGGGCACCAGCCGCCCGACGAACAGCACGCGCAGCGGCTGCCCGTCGCGTCCCGCGCGCCCGTCGGCGGGGGGAACGTAGGCTTGCGGGTCGATCGTCATGTGGACGACGCTGAGCTTGCCCCAGTGCGCCGGATCGACGTATCGCATGAGCTGGCTGCGGGTGAAATCGGTGATGCACGACACCCCGTCGGCGTCCAGGATCTTGGCCGGCAGGTCCGCCCGGGCCACGCCCTCGAACTCGGTCGGCCCGTGCATGGTCATCGACCAGCGCCAGGGCGAGCGGGGGCCGTCGATGCTGCGGCCGATCGCGACCGTCAGCCGGGCCACATCCGCCGACACATTGGCGAAGTGGACGTGCACGTGCCGCAGCCCCCGGGAGCGCATGAGGTCGTGCAGCCGCACCGCCTCGGCGAAGTAGAACCCCTGCCACAGGCGGGCCCGCGCGGTCGGCTCCCCGGTGCGCAGCGCCCGGGCCAGGGCGCCGGCCCACGCCTTCGGGTGGCGGCTGACCAGGGCGGCGTGGGCGGCCGGATAGGCGCGGCGCACGTCGTCGATGAGCACGGTGGTGGTCCCGGCCTCGGCCCGCATCGCGGCGGACTTCAGTTCCCCCGGGGGGCAGCGCCGCACGCTGAACGTGCCGACCGTCGCGCCGAGGGACCTCAGCGCGGCGATCTCCCGCTCGATGAACGTGTGCGAGATCGCTGGATACTGGCTGACCAGGTAGGCCACCTGCAGGCCGGTAGCGTCAGTGCCGGGCTCCCCGGTGCTGCGGTCGGCGGTGGGCGTCACGTCGCTGCTCCTTCATCGTGCGGGTGAGTGCCGGGCCGGGCCCGTGGCCCGGGCCGGGGTGCCGGCCGCCAGGTCCGGGCGCTCACCGGGTGGACTCATCGCGGTTCCAGGTGCCCGGCGCGGAGCGGCGGGCGCGCAGCCGGGCCGCGAGGACGACGCCGAGGTAGATCACCGCTCCCGGGAGGACCCGGGGGCGGGTGAGCGCGAGCCGGGCAATCGCGCTCAGGGTCGAGCCGGTCGTGGCCGAGTAGTCGCCCGGGGGGAGGTCCGCCGAGCTGGCTGCCAGCTCGGCGTTGCCCCGGGCGACCCGGGTACGCACCTGGAGCAGGTTGCCTAGCGTGCGGGGCGTGCTCACCCGGACCCAGCCGGGCGAGGTCACCCGCTCATCCGGCCGGAACAGCCGCTGGATGAACAAATCGTCCGCCTGCAGGGCGGGGAAGTCCCCGAACCGGGCCCGCCCGGCCCGCGAGATGCCGTACACCCCCAGCCCGGCCAGGCCGGAGCGCACGTACGGGGTCTGCTCGTAGAGCCGGTAGTACTCCCGGACCGGCCAGGAGGCGCCCGTGGTGTCGAAGGTCACCTGGGGCGCGGCCACTTTGGCCTCCTCGCCGGACAGCGCGGCGATCATCCCCTCCAGCGCGCCCGGGCCCAGCACGATGTCGGCATCCAGGTAGATCCGCGGGAAGGCGCTCGCGGCGGCGTCTCCGGTGGTCAGAGCGTTGCTCTTGCCGGGGAGCGGGATGTCGATCACGGTGACGCCGGAGAACCGGCGCGCCACCGCGACGGTGTCATCCTGGCAGCCGTTGGCCGCGACGATGATCTCGGCCGGTATCCCGCTGTCCTGGAGTGCCTGCAGGCAGCGGCCTATGACACGTCCTTCATTGAATGCGGGGATGACCACGCTGGCGGCGTTCACGTATCCAGATTAAGCCGCCCGTACGGTGATTCCCGGACGTGTGACCTCCGGGTGGTTGCGCGAGAGCACATCCGGAGGAATCGATTACCGCCCGTGATGTCTACACTCGTACGGTGACCTTCAGCTCGCCCGGACCGGGCACGCCTGCGGATGAGGCACCGAAAAAGCTGGGGGCGGGAGTACTGCTGCGGGGGACGGGCTGGCAGGCTACCGCCCAGTTCGTGCCTCTCATCATCAACCTCGTACTGACCCCGTACACGATCCACGGGCTGGGCCTGCAGGTCTATGCCATATTCCTGCTCGTCAATTCGATCCAGCTCATCATGTCGACCTTCAATGGCGGCATCGGCCCCAGCGTCACCCGTTATCTGACGGTGTACGCCGGGCGGGGCGACAAGGTTTCGGCTACCGAGCTGGTCACCACGATGTCGGTCATCGTCACCGGCGTGGTCGTGGTGGTCTTCGGGATCTTCTTCGCGCTGATCCCGAAGTTCTTCGACTGGTTCCCGATGCTCCAGATCGACCGCTCCGGGGCGGTGTTCCTGCTCGGCACGCAGGTCGTCCTCGCCGGGGTCACCCAGATCCGCAGCGTGTTCCAGTCGGTGCTGTTCGCCCAGGGGCGGTTCGCGATCACCTCGATCGCGATCATCATCGGGCACGCGTTCTACACCGTGGGCATCATCATCACCGTCGAGACCGGGGCCGGGCTGACGGGCATCGCGTGGATCTTCATCGCCCAGCAGACCGTTGGCACCCTGCTCATGGTGCCGGCCTCGCTCACGCACCTCACCCGCGCGGGGATGCGGTTCGCCAGCAAGTCCTTCCTCGCCGAGTTCTTCGGCTACGCGTGGAAGATCCAGCTCGCCTCGTGGCTGGACACGCTCACCCAGCAGGTCGACACGATCATCGTGGGCCGGGCCCGCCCGGAGCAGCTCGGCTTCTTCGGCCCCGGGTCGACCTTCGCCCAGCAGCTGCGCTCGGTGCTGGTCAACGCGATGGGCCCGATCACCACGTTCGTAGGCCGCGGGGTGGGCGAGCGGACTGCCGAGGGGGCCCGGGAGAGCGTCGAGCGGCTGCAGCGGCTGTGGGCCCGGGGCATCGCCGGGTACTTCGCGGTGGCCGCCCCGGCGGCGTACTTCGGGGTGAACGCCTGGCTCAACCTGGGCACCATCCCCGGCGTCGTCGCCGCGGTGCTGCTCATTGCGCACGCCTCGGCGATGATGGTGCGGGTGCTCCTGGTGTGGTGCCAGATCCTGCGCCAGCCCGGGCTGGACGTGGCCCAGGGCCTGGTCTTCCTCGTGCTCAAGGTCATCGGCACCATCGCCCTGGTCATCCCGTTCGGGGTGATCGGCGTGGCCATCGCCACCGCGATCTCGTCGGTGTCGGCGGCGCTGTTCCTGTGCTGGATCTCGCGCCGCCGGCTCGCCACGCCGCTGGCCATGCCGTGGGGCAGCGTCCCCTGGCCGCTGGCGATCGCCTGCTCGGCGCTGTCGGCGGTGTGCACCTACGGCGCTCACCTGCTGGTCGGCACGGTGGTGCCGCACGGCGTTCTCGGACTGCTGGCGTGCGGGCTGGCAGCTGCCCCGGCACTGCTCATCTACCTTGAGCGCGCGATCGGCATCCGCCGGCTGATCGGCGCCGTCAAGGGCCGCTGAGCACCTCGCCCCAGCGCGGGGGCGACCACCGGCCACGCCCGCGGGCGACCCGTGCGTGTGGTGAATTAAGTTGTCCGCACGTGATGCTGACCGACCCTCGACCGATCCCGAGGAGCCCTTCGTGACCTTCCCGCAGCACCGCCTAGTCCGGCACCGGCGCTACCGTGCCCTGGCCGGGGTGAGCGCCGCCGCCCTCATCCTCGCCGCGTGCAGCCCCGGCGAGCCCTCCCCGGAGCAGACGACGGGCCCGGACGTGTCCGCCCTGACCCAGCGGCCCTCGCAGGTGTTCGGGAACACGGCCGTCAACCCCTACACCGTCGACATCGCCTCGGCCCCGGTGGACCCGAACTCGCGGTACTACATGGACGACATCCGCGGCCAGATCGCCGGCAACGGCGGCCTGGTCCCGATCAACACTGAGCACTTCAACAGCTCGTTCGTGGTCGCCGACGCCAGTACCCCCCGGGTACGGCTCGGCTTCAACAACTGCCAGGACAAGCCCGGCACCCCGCCGGGGCTGTACGACGGCCCGGCATTCTTCGACAACGTGCCGGTGCCCGCCGCCGCCATGCCCGCCAAGGGCAGCGACGGCGCGCTGGCCATCTGGGATCCGGCCAGCAACCAGGTCTGGGAATTCTGGCAGATGAGCAAGGACAGCGCCGG
>CAMCQD010000110.1 GCA_945876925.1 uncultured Dermatophilus sp. | reverse complement strand
GGTACATCGCGTTCGGCATGGCCGACCGGCCCGGTATCGTGCCCGGCTTCACCGCTGGTGCGGTGGCCGTGCTCGTCGGCGCGGGCTTCATCGGCGGCCTCATCGGCGGTCTGCTGGCCGGCATGGCGGCCTACTGGATCGCCAGCTGGCGCGTGCCCCGCTTCCTCGCGGGCCTCATGCCGGTGGTCATCATCCCGCTGCTGGCAACCCTGTTCGCCGCCGGCCTGATCGTCCTGTTCGGCCAGCCGCTGGCCGCCATCACGACCGGCCTGACCCACTGGCTCAATGGCATGTCCGGTTCGGGCGCGGTGCTGCTCGGCATCATCCTGGGCCTCATGATGTGCTTCGACCTGGGCGGACCGGTGAACAAGGCGGCCTACGCATTCGCCTCGGCCGGCCTGGACCCGTCGAACCCGGCCAGCCTGAAGATCATGGCCGCGGTCATGGTGGCCGGCATGGTCCCGCCGCTGGCGCTCGCCCTGGCGACGACCCTGCGGCCGAAGCTGTTCACCACCGCCGAGCGCGAGAACGGCCGGGCCGGCTGGCTGCTGGGCCTGTCGTTCATCTCCGAGGGGGCTATCCCGTTCGCCGCAGCCGACCCGCTGCGCGTCATCCCCTCGATGATGCTCGGCGGTGCCGCCGCCGGCGCGATCAGCATGGCCACCGGTGCCACGGTGATGGCCCCGCACGGCGGCGTGTTCGTCGTGTTCGCGATGGGGAACATCCTCGGGTTCTTCCTGGCGCTCATCGCGGGCATGGTGGTCGGCTGCCTGGCCGTGGTGGTGCTCAAGTCGATGGCGGCAGGCGCCAAGGCCGAGCCGGAAGCTGCCGTCACCGCGTGATCACGCGGGCGAGCACAGCCTGACCACTGCCTTCTTCCGGAACTGCCCGGCGGGGTGGGAAATCCCGCTCGCCGGGCAGGTTCCTGTGCGGCGCTGTGCGGGCCCGCGCGGCCAGCGGATGCGCTTGGCGCGCGGTCCCCGGAGCGGGCGTGCGCACGGTGGTACTTTTTCGCCTCACTGGGCACATATCGGGCGCCGCGCAGTGAAGAATCAGGGAAGTGACCTCCGGGGTTCCGGATCCGGTCGGCCCTGCCCCGGCAGGTGTCCGCCACCTGGGGTATCGGGTCACGGGGCGGGTGCGCTGCGGCGCTCCGTGCCCGAAGTGTGAGAGAACCAATGAAAGGCAACGCCATGGCCAGCAAGACCGTGACCGTCGGTTCGACCGTCGGACTGCACGCCCGTCCCGCCGCGATCGTCGCCGAGGCCGCGGAGAAGTACGACGCGGAGATCGAGCTCTCCGTCGACGGCGGCGACCCGGTGGACGCGGCTTCGTCGCTCATGATCATGACCCTGGGCGCCGAGCACGGCGCCTCCGTCACGGTGACCTCGGACGACCCGGCTGCCGTTGAGGAGATCGCGGCCCTCATCGCCAAGAACCTCGACGAGTGATCTCAGTTCGTAGCTGATAGGCGTACCCCGGCCCCATCCGGCAGCTACCGGATGGGGCCGGGGTTTTCATGGGGAGGAAGACCCGCTCTGCCGGGCCAGGGTGAGCCGCCGGCCCGGCAGGGTCCAGGCCTGCACCGGCGGGGGTTCGCCGGTGCAGGCCGTTCCAGCGGCAGCCCCCGGGGGCGGGGCCGCCGCGGACGTCACGCGGAGGCGCCGGTCGCCGACGAGGACGGGGCCTGGGTGGTGCTGCCCTGGCTCTTACCGCGCTTCTGCTCCTGGGTGGTGCTGCCCTTCTGGCTGCCGTCGCGGGCGGGGCGCTCACCCGGCTTGCGGTCGAGCATCTGGGTGAGCCGCTCGGTGAGGTCGGCGGTGATGGCCTTCTCCATCTCGGCGACCAGCTCGGTGCGCGAGACCTTGGCGGCGTCGGCGATCTGGCCGAGGGTCTGGGTCTGCAGCTTGGTGCGCAGATCCGACTCCGATAGGCCGAGTTTCTTGGCCGCGGCTGTAAATACTTCGCCGTTCATCATGCCCTTGCCCGGGCCGCGCTTGCCGCGGTGGGAGTCCCGGGCATCCTGCGTGCCGTTGGTGCCGCTGGTGGCGGAGCTGCCCGGCGTGCTGCTGTCCCCGGTGGCGGCGAAGGCCGGTACGGCGACGGCAGCACCGCCGGCGATCGCCGCGGCGGCGACCGCGGTGATGAGGGCGTTCTGCTTCTTCATGTACATCTCCAGGTGTCGGTAGGTCGATCGGGGGAACGGCTCCTTCTGAGCACCGGGCTCAAGGGGGGGAGGAAGCTCGTGACTACACAGTGGCGGCCGATGCCATGGGCGGGCTGTCGCCTGGTTAGGGCGTTGCTGTGAATCCGTGACGCAATTCATAGCAAATGCTGCTAGTGAGAAGGTCAGGGGCGTCTGTTCCGGTAACCGTGCCGGGCGGGCGCGGGGGAAGCCGGTTTGCCCGGAAGGCGATCCGCGGCCAGGTGCGCCGCTGCGCGCAGTGCCCCGCCGAAGGCGCCCGCGCCACCCGGGGCGGGGCCTATGACGCGGCTGCGCCATAGGCGACCCTGATCGCACTGCGAATCGATCCGTAGGGGACAATGGCCGCATGACGTGGGTCAGAAACACCATCTGGTGGCACGTGTACCCGCTCGGGTTCGTCGGGGCGCAGATCAGGGGAGACGAGGCGGCCGGCCCGGTCCAGCACCGGTTCGGCCGGCTGGAGAGCTGGCTTGATTACGCCCTGGAGCTGGGCGCGTCCGGGGTGATGCTCGGGCCGGTCTTCGCCTCCGAGTCACACGGCTACGACACCATCGACCATTACCGCATCGACCCGCGGCTGGGTGACCTGGACGACTTCGACCATTTCGTCCTGGAAGCCAAGTCCCGCGGCCTGCGGATCTGCCTGGATGGGGTGTTCAACCACGTCGGCAAGCGCTTCGAGGCGTTCCGGGAGGTCGTGCAGCACGGCCCGTCAGCCCCGCAGGCGGCGTTCTTCGAGCTCACCTGGCCGCAGTGCTGGCAGCCCGGGATGGAGCCGGGATACCGGCGCTTCGAAGGGCACGGCCCGCTCGTCGAACTCGATCACGGCAGCGAGGTCGTGGCTGACTACGTGGCCGGCGTGATGAAGTACTGGCTCGGGCGGGGCGTCGACGCCTGGCGGCTGGACGCCGCGTACGCGGTGCCGGACGGGTTCTGGGCGAAGGTAATCGAGCAGGTCACGGCCAAGTACCCCAAGGCCTGGTTCGTCGGCGAGGTGATCCACGGGGACTATCCGCAGATAGTGCGCTCCAGTGGCATGGACTCAGTAACCCAGTACGAACTGTGGAAGGCGATCTGGAGCAGCCTGGCCGACGAGAACTTCTTCGAGCTCACCCATGCCCTCGGCCGTCACCAGGAGTTCCTGGAGACGTTCGTGCCGCTGACCTTCGTGGGCAATCACGACGTCACCCGCGTCGCCGACGCCGCCGGCAGCGCAGCCAAGGCAGTCCTGGCGGCGGTGGTGCTGTTCACCGTGCCGGGTATCCCGGCGGTGTACTACGGCGATGAGCAGGCCTTCACCGGTGTCAAGACGCAAGGCGTGCGCCCGCCGATGCCGTCCTCGCCCGCTGAACTGGCCGGATACGGGCAGCAGACGTACGACGCCTACCGCGCGCTGATCGGCCTGCGGCGAAGGCATCCGTGGCTGGTCCGGGGCCGGGTCCAGGTGCGCGAGGTCACCAACCAGCGGCTGGTCTACCAGGTGCTGCCGGGCCGGGGTAAGGCTGCGGCTCAGGCCGAGGGACAGGCCCTGACGGTCACCCTGGATCTGGCCGGGCAGCCGGGCGCGCACGTGGCTGACATCGACGGCAGCGTCGAATTCGCTTTCTGATCGTTTTACTCTCCCAGCAGAAGGGGACGCGCATCGGGCGGGCGGCCGGCTGAGGCGGGCCGCCCGCTCCTCCTGGGCACGGACACGACCGCGGCCAGGCGCGCGGGCAGGGTGGACAGCATGTACGGATCGGTTCAGGGCGGCTACGGCGGGCAGGCCAGGCCGTCGCCAGCCCGTCACGCCGGCCTGGCCTGCCCCCTGGTGGCAGTGCACCCGGAGGTGGGCCAGGCGCTGGGCGAGACCCGCCTGGTCGATCATCACGCGCACGGCGTGCTCATGCATGACCTGCAGCGCGCCGAGTTCGAGGACTGCCTCGCCCGGGCCGGTGCCGCCGTGCCCGCGGGCATGAGCGCGTTCGACAGTCAGCTCGGATTCGCGATCCGCCGCTGGTGCGCCCCCGTCCTGGGTCTGGAGCCGTTCGCCGACCCGGAGGCCTACCTGGCCCGGCGGCGGGAACTCGGCCATGTCGATGTCAATACGCGGCTGCTCACCGCGGCCGGGGTGGGGGCTTTCCTCCTCGACGGCTCGGTCGAGCAGCGCAGCGCGCGCGGCCTGCGCGAATTACTCGACACCGGCCTCGTCCGGGTGCATGAAGCCATCGATCTCGAGCAGCTGACCGAGGAACTGGTCCAGGCCGGCACCGCGGCCGGGTCGCTGCGGGTCGCGATGGCCGCGGAGCTCGCCCGGCGGCTGCCCCGCTGCGCGGGCGTCTCCTCGCAAGCCGGGCGGAGGATCGGGCTGGGGTTCGACCCTGCCCGGCCCTCCGCGGAGGAGGTTGACGCGGCCGCGCAGTCCTGGGTCGCCCGCTGCCGGGCACGTGGCCGGATCTTCCTGGACGACGAGGTTCTCATCCGCGCGGGACTGTGGAACGCCGTGGATCTGCGCACGGTCATCCAGGTGCACGCCGGGGCCGGGGCCGGGGCGGTCCGCCCGGACGGCCTCAACCCGCTGGCCCTGACCGGTTTCCTGCGTTCGGTGCGCTCTAGCGGGGTGCGGGTCGTGCTGTTGCACAGCTACCCGTATCACCGCGAGGCCGGTTACCTGGCCGGGGTTTTCGAGCATGTCTACTGCGATGCGGGGATCGCCTGCCCCCGGGTGGGCTCGCAGGCCGCGGTCGTCATCGCCGAGGCCCTGGAGATGGCTCCCTTCGGCAAAGTGCTCTTCGGCTCGGATGCCCGGGGGCTCGCCGAACTGCACTGCCTGGGGGCGCAGCTGTTCCGGCGCGGCCTGGCCGAGGCGCTGGCGATGTGGGAGGTGCGGGACGGCTGGCCGGTGTCCGAGCAGATCCGGGTGGTCCAGCTGGTCGGGCGGCAGAACGCGATCCGGGCCTACCGGCTGCCCGGCCGCTGAGCCGGGGCGCGCGGCCCGGCTGCCGTGCACCGGGGCTGCTCCCGCCGGGAGGACTCCGGTGATGTCCAGGTGCCGGTGACGGGCAGCGCTGCGCCGGGCCGGGGTGGCACCCTGGTGTCGTGCCGTACCCGCAGATCCGCTTCTGCCGCCTGTGCGGCTGCCCGGCCGCTGAGCGCATTCCCCCGATGGAGGACCGGCGGCGCGCCGTGTGTACCTCGTGCGGGTACATCGACTACGTCAATCCGGCCAATGTGGTCGGGACGGTGCCAGTCTGGCATGGCGAGCCGGACGGCCCCCGCGTGCTGCTGTGCCTGCGGAACATCGAGCCTCGCAAGGGCTACTGGACGTTGCCGGCTGGTTTTCTCGAGTACGGCGAGACCGCCTCGGCCGGGGCTGCTCGCGAGACCTGGGAGGAAGCCGGCGCCCGGGTGAGCATCGAGCAGCTCTTCGCGGTGTACGACGTGGTGCGCGCCGGCCAGGTGCACTTGTTCTACCGGGCGCGGCTACTCGGCCTGGATCTGGTGCCCGGGCCTGAGACGGTCGAGAACCGGCTCGTGCGGATCGACGAGATCCCTTGGGACGAGCTGTCTTTCCGGACCGTGCGGAGCGCCTTGCGGGCTTGGGTGGATGACGTGCGCCGCGGCGAATTCACGCTGCACACCGCCAGCATCGATTAGCTCGGGGCTACCGCAGGGCTCAGGCGGGTCAGCGCGGCTGAGCCGCCAGCCGCCGGTATCCGCCGGGCAGCAGGACCGCGTCCACGCCCTCATCGTGCGCTTCGCGCGGCAGCGGGCCGGGGAGCAGCTCATCGTCGTGCACTACGGCGACGACCAGTGCGTCCGCGCCGCGGCGGGCCAGCGCCCGGTCGTAGGAGCCGCCGCCTTGCCCCAGCCGGGTGCCGGCCTGGTCGACGGCCAGGGCGGGGACGAAGAGCACCCGGGCGCGGCTGATTGCCTCGCGGCCCAGCAGCGGCCCGCCGGTCCCGGGGGTGCCCTCTGGTGCCGGGTGCCTCCAGTCCAGGTCCAGGTC
Source organism: uncultured Dermatophilus sp. (assembly GCA_945876925.1). GTDB lineage: Bacteria > Actinomycetota > Actinomycetes > Actinomycetales > Dermatophilaceae > Dermatophilus. The sequence continues at coordinate 119 of CAMCQD010000110.1, read as the reverse complement.
CGGCTGGGTGGCCGGCACGATCACCTCGTACCCGGCCCGGGTGAGGGCCTCGTTCAGCCCGGAGATGAGCGGCTCGGCGGGCAGCGACTCGAAGCTGGCCACCGTCGCGCCGGGGGGCG